>NZ_SMMD01000669.1:0-5266 GCF_009711475.1 Fulvivirga aurantia | reverse complement strand
CGTCATCCCGACCTTGTGGAGGGATCTTTTCACCTTTTAAGAACTACCATTCTCTTACTATGCTGTCACCCTGAACTTGATTCAGGGTCTCTTAAATTGGGGGCATTTTTATTCAAAGATTCCTCGATTCCTCGGAATGACGATGTATTTTGTATTTCATCCCCTCAGAGTCACTCGTAGAGGACTCTGAATAGCAATTAGCAATGTTGAATTTTGAATTTTGAATATAGAAGTCAGTTGGTGCGTTTTTATTCAAAGATTCCTACCATAGCGGCAGGCAGGCCTCGATTCCTCGGAATGACGTGTATGGGAAAAGATGCCATCACTTGGAGTGATGGCATCTTTCAGCTCTTTGGGTTGGGTGGTTCTATTAAAAAGATTCTGGATCAAGTCCGTAATGACGAAAGCGTTTTGAATGAATGCAGCTGTAATAATGCTTTTTCCTTTAGGTCATTCTGACGAAGGAAGAATCTTACTAAGTCATATAGAG
This sequence comes from Fulvivirga aurantia, assembly GCF_009711475.1. GTDB lineage: Bacteria > Bacteroidota > Bacteroidia > Cytophagales > Cyclobacteriaceae > Fulvivirga > Fulvivirga aurantia. The sequence continues at coordinate 4,776 of NZ_SMMD01000669.1, read as the reverse complement.
TGTAGGAGTATTACTTCAGCATTCAACACTGTAAATTCAATATTCGATATTAAAATCACAGATCTGCTTTTACTATGCTGTCACCCTGAACTTGATTCAGGGTCTCCTTAATTTGAGTGGTTCTTTTAACAAGATTCCGGATCAAGTCCGGAATGACGATAGATTTTGAGTGATGATCTTTCTCCCTGTCATCCCGACCTTGTGGAGGGAACTTATTATCTTTTGCAAAGATCCCTCGATTCCTCGGGATGACTGGTAGGGCGAGCGTCATGCAGAGCGATAGCGAAGCATATCTAAATTATCATTAACTGATCATAGAGGCGTCTGACGACTAATTATAAAATGTGTTGTCACCCTGAACTTGATTCAGGGTCTCTTAAATCATATCACTAGTTTATAAAGATTCCGGATCAAGTCCGGAATGACGATGTATTCTATAGTATTCAGCCCCTTCGGAGTCACTCGTAGAGGACTCTAAGGATGTTAAGACAAACATTTTTCAACCATTCCTTACCCGCTCACGCCTGTAATTTTCCAGATTTGATTTTTCTTGCCGATCACAAAAATAAACATGTCATCCCAAGTGAAATCTTCAGAATCATCCACGCCTTCTTTTAAACCTGCCCCGATAAAGAAATAATTTTGATCCTCGGGTTTAAAGTACTCAGGTAAAGTCATTGAATACTTAGTCTCGATCTCCTCGTGTGTCAGAATCTCGATTGAATACTTCTCTAAATAATCTTCAAAGGTTTTCTCTTTATTAATAATGGCTTTCTTAAGACTTTGGCAAAAGTGACCTTTAATCATAGTTTTAGGAACTATGCCATATCCGTCCATAACTAGGAGAGAGTCTGACATAGCGTTGTAAAATTTATCACAATCTTCAGAGAAATAGGTCTGTACAATTGAAAGAGAAAATTCTTTAGCCTCAAGCTTCAAGTCTTCAGGAGAAGTGGGTTTTCGGTCTACTACCCGGCAAGATGAAATAATGACAAGGCAAATAATAAATGAAAGGAGCTGTTTCACGAGATATACTGAGCTTTTAAATAAAATGGATAAAGAATTTTTGTAATTGGCCTGCAATCATAACGTTTTCACAATTAAAAAGTAGAATTAAACACTTTTAAGTGGCTGTATTACTCAAAATATATACAAAGCCCTTATTTATTAGGTATTGGGTGTACATTGACCTTGTAAAGTAGCCACTGGTTGTCTCGCTTAGCCCACACCTCTGCCAGGGCAGCTTTAGAAGAAGAAACATCACCATCCGGTCCGAGATACGTTTCAGAGACAATTCTCCTCAGGTGCGCCATGTTACCTACAATGTCTATTTCAAGGATTTGTTGCTGTCTGTCAGAAACACGCCAGCCATCATTGAACCACTCTCGTATGCCCTCAACCCAGTCTGTTTTATTATTTAACATTTCGCTTCCGACCGTCCAACGGCTAAAATCATCAGCCAGATACTGACCATAAGCATCTGCACCTGCACCATCCGGGGCAGTAGTGGCAGAAAGTTTATGAATAGCAGCAATGATTTCTTGCTGCTCGGCTGACCAATCATCTTGCGCAAGGGTATAGGTTGATACAAATTGAATAAAGAAGGCGATGAATAAAAATTTGGAAGTGCTCATAAATGAGTTTACCTATTATTTGCTATGAAGGTTGCAGTAACTCATAGAGAACTCTGAATAACAAATTAGCAATTTTGTATTTTGAGTTATGAATTAAGAACATAGAACTCAGAGTATTACTTCAGTATTCAACATTGTAAATTCATGATTCGCTATTAAATAAAGGACTTATGTTAAAGAGTGTTAGCATCTTTACTCTTCTCACGTCATCCCGACCTTGTGGAGGGATCTTTTAACCTTTTAAGAACTGCCATTCTCTCACTATACTGTCACCCTGAACTTGATTCAGGGTCCCTTAATTTCAGTAGTTATTTTTATAGAGATTCCGGATCAAGTCCGGAATGACAATGCTTTTGGAGTGGTTCCGGATCAAGTCCGGAATGACAGTTCTTATTGAATTGACCACTAAAAAGCAGATGTCCATATCCAATTACCGCTTTTCCAGCTTCTCGATGATTTTTTGTGCGACAAGGCTTGATGATAAGTAATTCTGACCTGTTATTACCCTGCCATCTACTTCGATATGTGGCGTATTTCTTGGTGAATAATTAAAATCTCCACCACGGGATAGTATTGTTTCCTGAATGCGAAATGGGAATTGCTCATAATATTCAGCTCCTTCCTTTTCATAAGCATCCGGGTAACCGCTTACGATTTTGTCCTCAACAAGATAGCGGCCATCTTTGGTTTTCAGATGTACGATACCAGCCGTGCCGTGGCAAACCGATGATATAATACCCTTGTGCTTTTCATAAATCTCCATAGAAATTTTCTGAATGGCAGTGCTCTCTGGTACCCCATACATGGCACTCCCACCTCCAATGTAATGTACGGCTTTGTAATTTTCAGGTCTAATGGCATCCGGTGCATTGGTTTCTTTTAATGCATACATAAAATCCGGATCGTAAAGGTATTTCTTATGAAGCAAATCAGAGGTATTGATATACGCCAGAGGTACGCTGCCACCTTCAGGGCTAACAAAATCAACCGTGTAGCCAGCTTTCTTAAAGGTGTCATAAGCATTTACAATTTCTGAAAAACTATTGCCGGTAGCCAGGCTTGAGCTACCATGATAATGCGCGTTAGAAACTATAAATAATATTCGGTCACCACTTTGGTTGCTTTTTTCACTACTGGCAGACTTGCTAATGATTTTCCATTCGTTATCGATTTTCTTAAGTAAAAACATATCGATGTACCGTAGTTCTTTTGACGGAATTAGTATTTCTACTTTGGCTATAGCAATCGAGTTAAAATATTCTATCGATAAAATATTGCCGACACGGCCATTAAACTTACCCTGATCACCATTTTTGAACCAACCGATGTATTCACTGCTTGGCACAGTCCAGAGTGGTAGGTCTTTCTTTTCTAAATAGAGGTTGGCCTCTGGGTAAAATGCCTTTCCTATAAGTGCAGTTTGGTTGTAAGACGTGCCATCGATATAGTTTTGCAGTGCAGATCTGACTGCTACCTTATCGCTTTGTGCAAATAGTGACAGAATTGTAAAGCTGAAAATGAGAATTAAACTAATGTGTTTCATAGATATTATATTTTGAATTTGATCTTCAGCAATAATATCTCGAAGCGAGCTTATAACTCTTCAGGAATTATGTTTTCAAATTCCTGATTTATAAAATCGGAGGCTACAACCATTGGAAAGTTATGCGCTTAGTGCGTTTATCTCAGTGATTTACACTTTGAGTGAATTTGGCGGGTGTGGTGTTTGTGACTTTCTTAAAAGCTGCATAAAAAGTGCTGTTAGAGTTAAAGCCGCTTTTTTCAGCAATAATTTCCATCTTTAAGTTACCCTCCGTTTGCAATAGTAACTTGGCCTCTCTAACCCTGTATTCGTTGATGTACTGAGAAAAACTCTTGCTGAGGTTGTCGTTGAGTAGCTGTGATAAAAGATGAGGTTTTACTTTTAGCGCACTGGCCAGCTGGCTTAGGGTGAGGTTGGGATTGGTATATAGCTTGTGCTCAGTAAGCGTTTGATCTAATTTTTTTAATAGGTCTGTGGCTTCGTCTGAAGCTATTTTGCTGCTGGCATATTTCTCCTTCTTCTCAACCGATACAAAGCTTTGCTTTCGCTTATAAATCAATAGTAAAACCGACAAATAAAGAGCAAAAGAGAAAGAAAGGGCACCAAGTGCGTAAGAAGTATAAGAAGCCGTGAAATAGGCCAACCAAATAATTGTGACACCAAAAAATACGCTGAGCAACCATATGTCGTGGTAGCTTAGCTTTTGATTTTTAGCGATGGCTTTTTGAAAAGTCTGTTTTAAGGCCAGGGAGGATAAGATTATAAAACCCAGCCATTGATAATTGATTATTTTGTAAAAAGCGCCTCCCCAAAGCTCAGGATATGTAGCATAAGGATAAATAAACCCTATAATGATTACCAATACTAACCATGCGCCTATTTGCCAGTACCATTTGGCATGGATACTATCTTGTTTACTCACTTTAGACTTTATGTAGAAATAAAGCATCGGACCTATTAAAAAACAAGCTGATAGACCAATCTGCAGGTAAACTTTAGCTAAGTCGGGGTTAAAGTAGAAAAACAGTGACTTCCATATTCTTATACTCAGAACCAATAGCAGACCGCCCAGAAAATGGTTTGAACTATGTCTGGGCCTAGCAAAGAATAGAAAATATAGACTTAGTAATGAACTATTGAATGCACCTAATGCACTAAAGAAAAATAAAAGTTGCTTGTCGAAACCCACTTATTTGGTTTTGTAGTTTAATACAGACCTGCAATTTTACGACATTCATGTGTATCGGGTTAGGCTAATATTCAATTTGTACTTCAGCTTATCAATTTTCTTGTGAGAACTCTTAATCAAAGGTCATTCTGACGAAAGAAGGATACCACTGTCAATAAGTCGTCTGACCACTTCGAGTGGTCTGACGACTGCGATACTAAACTTTCCTCAGGTCATGCTGAGCGCAGTGAAATAACTTACTCAGTCGCATTGCAAGTCGTATTATGAATACTGCATCCTACTTCAGTATTTGAGCCCTAGTTCAAAGATCCCTGCCATACCAGCAGGCAGGCCTCGATTCCTCGGAATGACCTGTACGGGAAAAGGGGGGATCAATTTATTATACTGTCACCCTGAACTTGATTCAGGGT
>NZ_SMMD01000023.1 GCF_009711475.1 Fulvivirga aurantia | reverse complement strand
GGCCAAATGAAATTATAAAAGCTTATACCAGACAAGAAGCGTATTACAGTTTGGCAGTAGACGGTAGTAGATATTTTGCAAAGAGGTTAGTTGGTGGGCCGTCAAGCTTATTCTACATAATTTCTGGTTTTGACGAATACTTTGTACTTGTGGATGAGGCTAGTGAGGAAATCTTATTGACCCGATCAACTTATAAGTCCATCATAAAAGAGGAGATGGATAAGTGCATTTCAATTAAGGATATT
>NZ_SMMD01000210.1 GCF_009711475.1 Fulvivirga aurantia | reverse complement strand
TGTGTTAATATTGATTTAGTTAAAATAGAAACTTAAAGCTTGCAACTCAAAGCTCTCAGCTCATAGCTCACCACCGCGTCATCCCGACCTTGTGGAGGGAACTTTTTAATAAAAGCTGACAGAATGCAAAGTTCTCTCGCCTACGCACGAGATGACAACCTGTTCTATTTAAAGCTTGCAGGTCATAGCTCATAGCTCATAGCTGTTAGAGATTCCTGATCTGCGTTGCGCTTTGTTAGGAATGACAAAAAGGGAGAAAAGGATTGGCTAAGAGTTCGTCATCCAGAGGATCTCCCTAAATCGAATCATATATCTCTAATCAAGCTTAGTAAGTTGCTTCGCTGCGCTCAGCATGACCACACGATTTAGATTGGTTTAGGCTTCTTGCATATGATGGGAATAATGTTATTTGAGATCATTCGTCAGACCACTCAAAGTGGTCAGACGAATAGTTTATCAGCTCCCTCCGCCCCCGTCATCCAGAGCGCCAGCGAAGGATCTTTGTGTTTATATTGACTGAGTTAAAATAGAACCTCAAAGCTTGTAACTCACAGCTAGTAGCTATCCACCTTGTCATCCCGACCTTGTGGAGGGACCTTTAATAAAAGCAGACAGAATGCAAGGTTCTCTCGACTACGCTCGAGATGACAACTGGCTCTGTTTTAAGTTTGTAGGTAATAGCTCATAGATGTTGGAGATTCCTGATCTCCGCTGCACTACGTCAGGAATGACAAAAAGGAGAGGGTTGCTCATTTTACAGCGGGATAAATGTTAATTGAGAACACTCGTCAGACCACTTTGAGTGGTCAGACGAATAGTTTGTCAGCTCCCTCCGCGTTCGTCATCCAGAGCGCCAGCGAAGGATCTTTGTGTTAATATTGACTTAGTTAAAATAGAACCTCAAAGCTTGCAACTTATAGCTAATAGCTAGCCACCACGTCATCCCGACCTTGTGGAGGGACCTTTAA
>NZ_SMMD01000928.1 GCF_009711475.1 Fulvivirga aurantia | reverse complement strand
TTCTATAGGTTTTAGTTGGTCATAATCATTGAGCTTTCTCACTATAAAGAGCCCACCTAAATAGAAGTTGCTTCTTTTAAGCCTCTTTTCTGATCCGATGATTAATTCAAACCAATCAGCTTGTAGATCACTGCGCCTGTCAGAATCTGACAAAGTTGGCCAAATTGAGCTACTGAGTGAATAGCTGTAGCTGTCCTTATACATGCTTAGACCATAACCAAGCCCAAGAAATAGGGTGTTGGTAGCGTCTATTGGTAATAAGTAATTGAGTGATACTACACCAAACTCGCCTTCTGAAGAATAAGTGCCGTTTTCATAAGCATTTTGAGGGTCAAGTTTTGCACTGCCCGCTCTGAAAGTAATTACTACTTTATTCTTATATCTGTAGCCGATACTACCCTGATATTTAGATTCAAAATCTGAAGCGAGTGTAAATAATTTTCCATAATCAAAAGCAAGCTCGATTCCAGAGGTTTTTGCATTAGTAACCTTGGTAGAATCATTATCTTGTGCTGATAGTGACCCTACTGATAATGCCAAGACGAGACTAAAAGTATAAAGTAATCGAAGCTTCATTGCTGTTGCAATTTAGGGTGTCACATGGGAATCTCACACTATCAAATACATTGATGTCTCTTACTTTAATGTTTGTTGCTTCGATAAAGATCTTGCCTTCGGCTACTACTGTATCGCGGTCGTAAATAAAGCTTACGCCATGGCTCATGTTTTCTATTTTTATCAAAAACTCAGAAATATCACTATTAATATTTAAAGGCAGCCTGTAAGCCGTTGCACTGTCTTCAAAAAGCAACTCAGCTTCAGCTCCGAAACCGGTGATAAGATCAAGTTTGACATCACCGGAGTTTATTAGCGTTTTGATTTGATTGAAATCACTTCTTTCTGCACTTAACTCGCTTTTTAAATCTTCTAAAGTTTCAAAATTTTGTGTGTAGTCAGTTGAATCACCAGCCTGAACAAGTGAATCTAGTATAAATACACTATCATCAATATCCGTGATTTGTGCGCTAAGTATCGTAGTCACTGAGTCTAAATAGTTTAAACTATCGGCATTGATAAATTTAGCTCTAATTGATGGTGTCTTTCCATCTATTTCAAGCTCATTGTCTTCACAAGCTACGAGAGCACCAAGACTCAATAAAACTACAAGTAATACGTCAGTGAATCTTTTCATAAAACGGTGGCAAAAATAAGGATTGAGATTGATTGTAGTTTCTTATTTAGCAATTAATACGGATCTACATCAAAAACTATGCGCGTTCCTTTCAAGTCTTTATAATTACTTACCTCAAGTGAAAGTGTTTCAATGATGTCTTTCGCCTTATTAAGATCTATTTTAGCACGTTCTAGCTTTACCCAAATCTCTCTTAAATATTCGTTTCTTATTTTAGAAATCACCGGTTCTTCCGGACCCAGAATACGGGATGCTCCAAGCTGCTCTTTGAGAAGGTTGCCAAGTTTATAAGCAGCTGTTTGAGTTATTTGAGGGTCTTTGCTTTTAATCGTTACTTTTATTAAACGAACAAAAGGAGGGTAATCATGTGCTTCGCGCTCTTGTATTTCTTTTGTGAAAAAAGCCTTGTATCTATAATTGACAATGTCGTGTAATATGGCCTGATCTTTATTTTTGGTTTGTATTACAACCAAGCCTTTTTTATCTCTTCTTCCGGCACGGCCACTTACCTGGGTAGAAAGATAAAAAGTACGCTCAAAAGACCTGAAGTCAGGGAAGTGTAGCATGCGATCAATATCAACAATACCTACCAGGTTTACTTTGTCGAAATCGAGGCCTTTACTTACCATTTGTGTGCCGACAAGGATATCAATATGCCCTGATTCGAAATCGCTTATGATATTTTCGTAACTGTGCTTTCGCCTTGTGGTGTCAAGGTCCATGCGCTGGATTTTTGCCTGAGGGAAAAGCAATGATAACTCTTCTTCCAGCTTTTCTGTGCCAAAGCCCATAGTTTTGAGTGCTGTAGAGCCGCAGGCCTCACAAGCCGAGGGCATTGGTTCTTTATAACCGCAATAATGACAGCGAATCTCAGATTTGTATTGGTGATAAGTGAGGCTCACCGCGCAATTGTTGCATTTTGGTATCCATCCGCACTGTTCGCAGGAGATAAATGGTGAGTAGCCTCTTCTGTTTTGAAAAATAATAACCTGCTCTTTTTGCTCGAGGGTTTGATCAATAGCGTTGATAAGTACAGAAGAGAACTCGCCCTTAACCGTCTTCTTAGCACGTTCTTTAAGCATATCTGCTATCTCAAACTTTGGCAACTCGCCAGCGCCATAGCGTTCATTGAGTTCTACCAGGCCGTATTTGCCACTTTGTGCTAAATGGTAAGACTCAATGGAAGGTGTGGCTGAACCTAATAATACTTTGGCGTGCTGCTTTTTAGCAATCACCTGAGCGACATCCTTGGCATTATACCTTGGGGCCGGGTCGTATTGCTTGTATGATGACTCATGTTCTTCATCCACGATGATCAAGCCGAGGTTATCGAAAGGTAGAAATACAGAGGAGCGAACCCCAATCACAAACTGGTAGCGGCCTGAAAGCACCCCTTTCCAAACTTCTACACGCTCATTGTCTGAGAATTTGGAATGGTATACACCCATTTTGTCACCAAATATTTTCCTCAACCTTACGACAATCTGTGTCGTTAGGGCAATTTCCGGCAATAAGTATAATACTTGGTTTCCACTTTCCAGGGCTTCTTTGATCAGGGAAATGTAAATTTCTGTTTTGCCACTTCCCGTGATGCCATGAAGAAGAGCCGTTGTCTTTTCAGAAAAAATTTCGTGTATACTTTCTTTAACTTGCTGCTGTTTCTCAGAAAGAGTGACTTCTTTAAGCTCTTTTTTGAAATTATCAAAGCGTGATATGATCACTTCAAACTCTTCTAAAATGTTATTTTTAACCAGAGTTTTGATAGAAGACGCAGAAAGCCCTGCGCTGTTAAATTGATTTTTTATAAGTCCCTGCTCGTTTAACTCAGGGCTGTTGTAAACAGGAACATGTTGTAAGTAATATAGTAATACCTCTTCTTGCTTTGGCTGATTGGCAACTTGCTCAAACGTACTTTCTAAAAGTGTTTTGTTCTCAGCGATGGCTTGAGTAAGCCGTATTCTTTTCTCTTTTTTTGGCTTGTACTTCTCTTTTACTTCTTCAAAAATGATAATCGCCTCTTTGTACACCAAAGACTTGATAAGACTATAAACTGTTTTGATATTCAACAATTTACCAATCTCCGTGTAGGTAAGCGACTCGTTTTTTTGCAGTGATTCTATCACTACCTCTTCCTGGTCGCTGAAAGTGGCTTCAGACTCGTAATAATCAAAATGTGGATGTAGCTGCACACGAGATTCGCTGCTCAGTTTTAAACCAGAGGGCAAAGCTACGTTGAGTACTTCACCAATCGTACACATGTAATAGTCGGCAATCCATTGCATAAGATTAATTTGCTCCTCATGCATGACCGGCTCTTCATCAAGTAGCTCTAAAATGTACTTCGCCTCATACTTTGCAGGTGGTGTTTCATGGATATTACCTATTACTCCTGTGAGGATCTTTCGAGAACCAAACTGTACTATTACTCTACTGCCAATTTCTATTGTCTCATTGAGTTCGACAGGAACACGATAGGTAAACATCCTTGGTATGGGTACCGGCAATACCACATCGGCAAAATATGTGGTGCGAGTTTCGTCTGTTTGAGGATTGAGTTCTAATTGAGACATCAGTGGCAAAAATAGAAGATTTTGCGTATTCGTTTTATGAGTTAAGAAAATGTAAAAGGTTGGCCTTTGTTTTACAGCACATAATAATCATCTTTCTCATGCTCAAGGATTCTCACCAGACCAAGGTCCAGGTTTTGCATGAGCTCTCGCCTGGCCCTTCTTTCAGATATGTTGACCAATGAAGCGTATTCTTTCAACGTGATTTTAGGCTTCTTTTTAAGGTAGGAAAGCAATTTCTTTTGATTCTTGTCTAAGGGAGTGGTTGTTTCAACCGGCTCTGAAGCTAGTTGTTTCTCACCTTTAGCTCCTGCCATTAAAGTTTGATCTCTGTGTCTCAGGTAGACCTGCCACTCGTTCTGCTTGTTTTTTGCCCGATGAGGCTTCTCTTTGCTCTCTGGTATTTTAACTAATAAAACGCTTTTCTCATCATGAGGAAACTCATCATCAGTGACAAACACTTCTGTAACCTGAATAGGTAACGCAGGCTCAATGTAGAATGAAACAGCTTCATTGAGAATGTACTTTTCCTGATCCGGATCGACCCCGAAGATTGATCGGTCGTCTTTGATACCAACCAGTAATGTGCCACCAGATGTATTGGCAAGGGCACAAATAGTTTTAGCGATCTTATCAGGCAGATTGAGTCTCTGTTTATACTCTACATGCTGGCCTTCGCCTCGTTCAAGATAAGGTTGTATGTGTTTTTTGCCTTCGAGCGCTTGCTCCGATATGAGATACTGGCTAGACATCGGTACAGCGTTTAGTCATTTATTTTATCAGTTGTTTGAGTGCTTCTGACACCTCTTGTACTGGTAGTTTACATGTTTTATTATAACACACATAAATGGTTGTTTGGTTGTCGATGGCATATTTACTTTTCATCAATGGCAGATCGCTTGAATCAGTAGCTCCCATAATTACTTTATTGGGATAGTAATGCTGCAGTAGTTCATTCCTTTTCTCAGTAGCGTTACTACCCATAATTGAAATTTCTGCAGTAGGTGTGACCATGTAACTGTACAATATAGCCCAGTTTGATAAATAGGCCACCTGATCACCTAACATACTACTCATTCTTGAAAGCATTTCTTTCGACTTTTGTTGATAGTCACGATCATCAAAGATTACTCCCAGCAGGTAAAGGTTAATTGCCATTTGTGAATTAGAGGCTGGAATTACGTTATCAAAAACTTCTTTTTTACGGGCTATTAGTTTTTGCGAACTATCATCTGTGTAATAAAACATACCTTCCTCCTGATCATAAAAATGTTCTAGCGTGTAGTCAGCCATAGACTTTGCTTTTTGCAACCAGTGCTCGTCAAATGTTATTTGATACAGGGCAATAAAGCCATCAATTACGAACGCATAATCTTCCAGATAAGCAGCAATCGAGGCTTTGCCGTCTTTATAACTTCGAAATAGCTTGTCGCCTTCCATCATCTTGGTTTCGATAAACCTGGCATTGTTGACCGCAAGTTTAAGAAAACGCTCATCTTGAAAAGCCTCGTAAGCATCAGCAAGACCTTTGAGCATCAGTCCATTCCACCCTGAGAGTATCTTGTCATCGAGGCCTGGGCGCACCCTTTTGGCTCTCTCGGTAAGAAAAGTCTTATCGGCCTCTCTCACTTTATCTTTTAAATCACCGAGGATGATGTCGTGCTTTTTAGCAAATTCCTCATCAGACTTTGTTTTATGAAGAATGTTTTTTCCATGCTCCCAATTTCCTTTTTCAGTTATGTTATAGTAATCGATGATTAATTCAGCATCATCGCCTAGTAGTTCTCTCACCTCATCAATTGTCCATACGTAGAATTTACCTTCTTCTCCTTCGCTATCGGCATCGAGTGCAGCATAGAAGCCACCTTCATGCAGCATCTCTCTTTCTAGCCAGTCTGTGGTTTGGTAAATCACTTCTTTGTAAAGCTCCTTACCAGTTACGGTGTATGCTTCCGAGTATAGACTCATAAGCTGCCCATTGTCATAAAGCATTTTTTCGAAATGAGGAACGAGCCAGTCTGCGTCTACAGAGTACCTGGCAAAACCGCCACCTGCCTGATCGTAAATGCCTCCATTGGCAATGCCGTCAAGGGTTTCTTCCAGTTGACGCAAAGCATCTTTATCTTCAGACATGTGATAATACCGGAGCAAATAAAGCCAATTTGATGGCATCGGAAATTTTGGAGCCCGATCGAAGCCGCCACGCCTGCGGTCAAATCGTTTCGACATCGATTTGTAGGCCTCGTGTAATATTTTTTTGTCAAAGGCCTTTTCGTCAGGGTTGAGCTCAAATTTTATAACCTCACTTGTTGCTATGGCATTAGTTAATTCTTCTGCCGACTTCTCAATTTCTTCGCGCTTGTTGTCGTAAGCTTTGGCTATGTTGGTGAGCAACTGAGCCCATGATTGCTGAGGGAAGTAAGTGCCACCGTAGAAAGGTTTTTGATCTGAAGTGAGAAATACATTAAGCGGCCATCCGCCATTTTGACCCATGGCCTGCACAGCATCCATGTAAATCTGGTCTACATCTGGTCGCTCTTCTCTATCTACTTTTATAGAAATAAAGTGCTCATTCATAATTTCTGCAATGCTGTCGTTCTCAAAAGATTCACGCTCCATCACATGGCACCAATGACACGAACTGTAGCCTATACTCACAATGATCGGTTTATCTTCGTTTTTTGCTTTCTCTAGCGCTTCTTCTCCCCAGGGATACCAATCTACAGGATTATAAGCATGTTGCTGTAAATAGGGGCTTGAAGCGTTGATTAGTCGATTTGGCTCGCCTTTATGTGCTGATTCCTCCATGGCTTTTTTGTTATTTTGAGAGTTACAATCCGTAAGTAAAACGAAGATGCAGATGTATGTGATTAGCTTCTTCATGTTTTACTCAATTGCTTTTTTAGTACATCAATTTCGTGTGACACATCTAGTCTTTGCTGTATACTCACAAGCTTGTCTATTGTTTGCTTGATAAAATTCTGGTGTTTGGCAGAGGCCGGATTAAATGGCCGATGATTAATTGCAGTTCTCAATTTAGACCAGTCTTTTAATAAACTTTGTGTTTCTGCAGAAAAGTATGCTTTTCCGAATTTATCCCAAATGTAGTTCTCCGCATCGCTATTTGGGTGGATCATATCAGATTTATAAAACCTGTAATCCCGTAGGTCATCCATCATGATCTCATAGCTGGGAAAGTAGTCAATAAAGTCCAGATTTTGAGCTAAAGTGCTACTAGCCACACGCAGGGTTGACTTGCTCAACATGTTTTTCTCTATCGTGTCTTTTGTGTGTCTTACAGGGGAAACTGTGATAATGACTTTCAGGGAAGGGTTAGCTTTTTTTAATCTGGCCAGGACAGGCTCAAGAGCTCCTGTTATTTGCCTTTCACTCAATAGTCGCTTGTTGAATAGTCGCGATGGTAACTTATGGCAGTTGGCGACAATCTCTCCATTGTCTAATCTTTCGTAGATATAAGCGGTACCCACTGTGATGATCAGCCAGTCTGTTTGTTTGAGAAACCTATTGGTTTGACTGATGGCATTATTTATTCGATCTAATACTAACTCTTTGTTGGTATGAGAAAAAGTCGAGTGGAAGTCGAAATGCGCATGAAGCTCCTGAGACTCGGTATAGCCATGATCAGGTGGCTGCTGATTATTATGCGCATATTCTAACAAGTTGGCGATAGAAACCGGATTATAAACAGTGCCAAATGGATTTGATAAAACAGTGAATTTATTTTCCACAAACCTGCTGCCCATACAGTCTGAAAAGCAGGACCCGATCGTCATGATGGGAGTAGAGTGGTCGACTTTATTTTCTTTCTCTCTTAATGTGAGCTCTGTTCTGAACATATTGTAAATGTAAGCATAATTAACAGCTCAATAAAAGTGATGTTCACGCCCCTTGATCATAAAAAAAGCCACCAAAGCAATTAGCATTTGGTGGCTTCAACTCGTAGTGGTTGTTGAGTTTAATCTTCGCTTACTTCAACCTCAAAGGCTGCACTAATGTTTTGATTAATTAGATTATAAACATAAGTATTTAAACTGGCATCAACAATCACAAGACCATCTGCATTTGCATTGGCCAATTCAAAATCGATGTCTCTGAAAAGCAACGCAAAATCTATCTCTGCAACAATGTTTTTGACAGCGCCCGCTGTTACCTCAAAGCCATTGTCACTTTCAATTTCGATGCTCAAAGCTTTTTTGAGCATGTATTTAAAAGCGATTTTCTCATCTTTGTCATTGATGTAGTTACCTTCTACTATGATAGAAGCATCATTGTCTAGAAAAGTGCCGAATTCAATTTCTATTTCGTTATAAGTATCAGCTGCAAGTTCAGCCATACCAAATTCAGGATTGCTGGTACCTGTTAGCAAGTCTACCTCATAGTTGCCTTCAAATTCTACCTCAGTCTCAGTTTCATTGTCAGATTCTATTTCTACTTTAGAAACCGCTGCTGTAGCAGAAGTAATTTCTAAACCAGCCATCACACGTCCGCTGGTATTATTGCTGTTATTTGAGCTTTTCATGTTAAAGGTAGCCTGACCTTTTTCGTTGACTACCATGTTTTCATCATCCTCGTTACAGCTTACCGCTACAGCCAATAATGTAGACAATGCCAATGTGTTTAATAGGTACTTCATTCGTTGTTTTTTTGGTTTTTAAATTTTAGTTCTTTCGGTCGTATAAACCACCATTGGTACGCTAAAAGTGCCCGGCTATTGTTGCATAAAAGTCTAACTGCAGTTATAAGCGACAGTAGGAAGAAATTGACTACAAGCGGTAGAACAAAGGGGGTAGCAGTATTGGATAAACTGCATAAAAAAGAGGCTGTCTCAAAGTTGTAAAACAATTCTTACAGGTCATTCTGACGAAGGAAGAATCTTACTAAGAGTATCGCAAGATCACTTTTTGTTAGTAAAATCCTTCGCATACTCAGGATGACTCACCTTTTGAGACAGCCTCTTTTTCAGATATTATGGAAAGTAGAAGAGTAGTAATCACAGGGATGGGAGTCTTGACCCCCATAGGTAATAATGTATCGACTTTTTGGGAAAATGCGCTTAAGGCCAAATCCGGAGCAGGGCCAATTACAAAATTCGATACATCGCTTTTCAAAACTAAGTTTGCATGTGAGCTCAAAGATTTTAATCTGGAGAATCATTTTGATAGAAAAACGATCAGAAAAAATGATCCATTTACCTTATATGCCTTGGTTGCAGCCAGAGAAGCTATGCAGCATGCCGGTATAGATCTATCTCAAGTTGATAAAGATAAGTTTGGTACAATTTGGGCTTCAGGTAATGGTGGTATTACCACATTTGAGAATGAAGTAATGGAATATGCCAAATCTGAGCAAGGGCCGAGATTTTCTCCGTTTTTCATACCCAAAATTCTGGCAGATACACCATCGGGTGCGATAGCTTTGGAGCATGGTTTAAGAGGTATAAATTATTGTACAGTAAGTGCCTGCGCTTCTTCAACCTCAGCAATAATGGATGCCTTCAATTACATCAAATGGGGTAAAGCTGAGCTGATGATAGCTGGGGGGTCAGAAGCTCCGATTACACAGGCGGGTATAGGTGGTTTTAATGCAATGAAAGCGTTGTCAACAAATAACGATAATCCTCTTGAGGCCAGCAGGCCTTTCGACAAAGAGCGTGATGGATTTGTAATGGGAGAAGGTGCAGGAGCGTTGGTGTTAGAAACACTAGAGCACGCACAGTCACGGGGGGCTCACATAATTGCAGAACTCGTGGGAGCAGGAATGTCAAATGATGCTTACCATAGCACAGCCACACATCCGGAAGGTGCAGGAGCGCAGCTGGCTATGAAAATGGCTCTTGAAGAAGCAGGAATTTCTACCGAAAAAATAGATTACATCAACCTGCATGCTACCAGTACGCCTGTAGGTGATGCTTCAGAAATAAAAGCAATAGAAGGTTTGTTTGGTGAGTCATACAAAAAAGTAAGCCTTAGCGCTACCAAATCTATGACAGGGCATTTGCTAGGTGCAGCCGGGGCCATAGAGGCAATTTTAACTATTAAAGCCACACAGGATAACGTAATACCCCCGACCATAAATACAAAAAACGTAGATGAAGAGCTACAAGGGGTTGATCTTACGCTCGGTGGTAAAGTTGAGAAAGAAGTAAACTATGCGATAAGCAATACATTTGGTTTTGGTGGTCATAACGCTATTGCGGTATTCAAGAAGTGGTCTCAAAACTCATAGAACGAGCTTAAGTAAAGGCCTTAACTGAGAATCAGCTTATATTTTTTCATGTAACCATTCGCTAAAGTCGAGATAGTCAATGATTTCAGCTTTTTGGTGATCATCAATATCTTTAAAAATCTCTTGACTAAAATCCTTGAAAATTTCCCGATGGTCAAAAGTGGCGGATGTGCTCAGTTTTGAAAAGAATTTGAGCAGTCGTTTTTCAAATGTTTGAGGTTTTCTCAATTTATTTAAAAAACGCCTTGTGGCATCAACAGCATACTTCAATACTATAATATTGCCCAATTCGTAATGAATGATCAGTAAAAGAAATCGTGCATAAACCTGTATGTCATGTCGTTCTGCGCTTTGCAGGTCGTTAATAATTTCGTTTAAGTTCTTGAGTGAAGAGGAAAAATGCTTAAGCTTAAAATTGATATAGGCAAACTGGTAATAGAATGATACAAGGTAGGAGTCTGCAATGTAACTAAGGTTGTTTTGCAGGAAAGACTGTATTTCATTGATCAGCAGTCCTCCTTTTTGCCATTCTTTTGTATCTCGGTATAACTCAAGTTCTACATTGTAGGTTTTCATGAAGATCTTAACGGTGTGGTTATCCTGCTTCAAACCGTATCTATCTGGCACAGCTCTTATTTTAGTTAACATATCTATGGCTTCGTGCACTGGTCGCTTCATATGTAGTAGTGCTCCCATTTTATTATTCAGGGCAGTCACATAGCTGTCAGGATTTTCTTTAATCAGGTGTGGTCGCTTTTCAAACTCATCTATTAAAGTTGTAATGGCTCCAAGACCACTTTCTGGGTTACCTCCAAAAGCATTAACCACATACTGTAAATGATAATAGAGGGTTAAGGCTGAAAAGCTCAAAGCATTCTGCTTATCTGCTACCAGCGGATATTTCCTAAGTACATCGATTGAGTTTTCATTACTGCTTTCATCAAAGATATTGTAAGCCAGATGTACGTATTGGTTGATGTTACTGAGTTTTTCTAACACCTCTGCTTCATACCGGATAATCTGGTTTACATATATTGCGGCCTTTACACTTCCTTTTTGTGCTATGAGCAATCGCCTTTCCCAACTTAGCACCTCTAGTAGTTCAGTAAATTTCTCATACTTCTCAGCTACTTTTCTAGCACGCTTTACGGCATCATAGCACTGGTCATAGAGCTCTTTTTTATAGAGAATTTCTATATCGAGTAATAATTCATGAAGCTGATGGCGGTAACTACTGCTGGCATAAAAACCGCGCAGACTTTTAAGTATTTGTTTAGAAAGATAGTTTTTAGTCACATGAAATTGTCTGCCATAACTTTGGTTACTAAAATGTGCAGCCATGGCTTTGTCATCCATTTCCTCTTGAGTATCTACAAAATCGAAGACTTTCAGGTAGTTTTTGGTTCCCTCTGTAACTGTTTGGTTGAGTTTGAAATATCTCTTTTCAGACTTTGTGAGTGATTTTATTAGTGAATATAAAGCCCCTTTTTTAGCCATAGAAACTTACGTTTTATTACGTTAAATAAACGAAAAATAATCATATAGGGCACATATATCGCATTATATAGAAATTAAAAGTTTACGAAATAGAGATTTTTCAATATACTTTATTTGCTTAGAATTCTACCTTTATACCCATCGATCGTTGAATAATATTACCAAGCTTGGTCTCAACTCAGAACAATCAAATGATTTTTAAAACTAAAAACTAACAACAATGGCAAACGCAATTAGCTGGTTCGAAATACCGGCAAACGATTTAAACAGAGCATGTGATTTCTATGCAAAGGTGCTCAGTCAGGATGTGCACACACAAGACATAAATGGATTGACAATGGGCTTCCTCCATAATGGAGAAGATGGTGTTGGAGGTGCACTTGTAAAAGGAGAGGGATACTTACCTTCAGCAGAAGGTGCTTTGGTCTACCTTAACGGTGGAGAAGACTTAAGCGCTCCACTCTCAAAAGTAGAGGAATTTGGAGGCCAGGTGGTGCTACCTAAAACGAAAATATCTGATGAAATCGGCTACTTTGCCATTTTCATTGATAGCGAGGGCAACAAGGTAGCCTTTCACTCACCGAATTAATTATTTGAAGGTACTGGAAATAGCTCCAGTACCTTTTTATTTAAATTTTATGATTATGGCTATAAGTGCAGACTATCTTAAATACGTGGAAGAACAATTGTCTGAGTTTGAAGGAATTGACTCTAAAAAGATGTTTGGAGGCATCGGTTTTTTTAAAGAAGGATTAATGTTTGGTATGCTAGGAGGCGAAGTTTTTCGCTTAAAAGTAGATGACCAAAATAAGGCAGATTACGAGAAGTATGGTATGAAACCTTACCACTCAGACAAAAAGAAAAAAGGCATGCCTTATTGGGAGGTGCCCGAAGAAATTCTGAAAGACAAAAGGGAACTTAAGGTTTGGGCTTCTAAAGCATTTGATGCAGCTCAGAGGGCCAAAAAGTAGCTTTAAAAATCGTCAGCTATATTTTCTACCACTTGTTTCTTCTCTTCTTTTCTTTTCTCAACCATAAGGTGGGAGTAATAGGTCATGGCGATCTTATTCTTTGAGTGTGAACCGTATTCTAATTTAAGCTTGTCAGTGCTCCAGTAATAAACTTCGGACCGATAGCCGTATTTTGGCTCACCAAAAAGCTTTTTCATCCCTTTGTAGAGGTTGGGGTCTTTTTCGGTGACTACATTGATCTGATAAATGCTGTCTTTATAAGCGTAAACTTCCAGATCGTAGATTTTGAGCTTTCCAATGCTTTCATAATGCCCTTTTTTGGCGGTATAAAGTGTGCTATTTGGGAATGTCTCATCGATATTTACATCATCTTTTTTGAGCTCGAGACCCTCATATGCCGATACGCTACTGGTAAGTTTAATGTCTTTGAAGCCGTTTCGTTTTTCTAACTCCTCAACACCCTGACCGTATACTATAGTAGGAAGTAAAATGAATAATAGCCAAACCTTGCGCAACATAGACCCTGATCTTTTTTGTGAAAGCCTGAATTTAATCAATGTAAAAGAAAATTGCGTTTTGAAAGAAAAAATTTTAAAAAGTATCATTGATTATTACTATATTGAGTCAGTATTTTAAAAGATGAGCAACGATTTATACGATAAAACGAGACAACTGCTTAAAGAACTCAACCACTTTATCATACACGTTGTACTTTACTTTTTTGCCAACCTTGGGCTTATCATTACTGCGTTTGGCGATTTGCAAAAGCGCTGGTGGATTTTCTTTATCGTACTATTTTGGGCAATTCTCATCATCTACCATGGCCTGAAGGTTTATGGCATAGATTTACTAAATCGTAAAGACAAACGAAGCAGACTACTTTTTGGTTGGTTGATGAAACTTACAGCAAGTTAGGCTTCCATCGCCTCAATCACACCTTTTAGAATTTCATTACCAAAATCTCGATTCTTGTTGTTGGTGCTTACCTCTACTCTTATGGCTTTAAGGCCTTGAGCTCCCTGCAACTCTTCCAACTCAAAATACTCAACCTCATCGGCCAAGTAATTTATTGACTGTAAATAGTTGATATACTGCTCATATTCTTTGGCCTCTCTCTGTTGGGTATACACAATGCTTATTTTACCAGGTTGGGTAAGTCGCTCTTTTGTGTTTTTTATGAATGCCTTATCAATACGCTTTTTCACGATTTCGTAGCGGATGTTATAAGCTCCATCTACATCAAAGTGTTTCTCATCTTGTCTAAACTTGATAGAAAGTGGGTCACCGTGCACCAAGATCAATTGTGTTATATCAAGTTTCTTTGGTAGCTCCTGCTTGAGTTGCTCTATGCTTGAGGCGATTTCACACATGGTAATGAGTTGCCATAATCGCATGTTTCGAAGGTATATTTCATCGAAGCGCTGATTTTTTACTAAAGAGTCGCCTAAATAAATATTATACTCGACACCATCGGTCTTGTATTTTTCAAAATAATGAGGAAAGATTTCCTGAGCTTGCTTTTCAACCTTGTCCAGGTAATTAGAAATGTTTTCGTTTATCCTGGTAAGACTCACTTCAAAATCTTTTCTTTTATCATAGATCACACCCAAATCCGGATCGAGCTGCTCTTCATATTTTTCAATAATCGGTCTTAATGCTTCCTCATTTTCTTTGAAGTGCTTAAACATCGGCACGATATCAAACTTGAGAAAATCGAGTACAGATGACTCATCTCCCGAATTAAGTCCTGAGGAGATTATATTAAGTTGATCTTCTACCCGATGGCTGATTTCATCGAGAATAGGCATCTTTTTGTGCTCGAGTAGTTTGGCAATTACAGCCTTAACCTCAGAGAGGTTTTTCTTAAGATCTTCTTGAATGGCTGCACTGCGTTCTCCAGATGAATTGCGAATATCCGACATACCATAAATAGGGTATACATCTTCAAAAACGATATTACCGAGCTCCATTTTTGCTCCATTTTTTCTATCGTGAAGTATTTTATATCCCTCTTCAAGAAATTTCCACTCCACTGCTGGGTGTATCGCTGTGCATTGTTCTTGTATGATCGCTCTTACTTCAGTTTGCATTTCGCCTAGCACACGCCTTACAGCTGCTGTAAACATCGGCAATACATTTTCTAGCTGCCCAACATTTACTGGGTTAAGCTTGCCGACATATGGTGTGCCAAACTCAAGCATACCGATAACCTCATCATCAAATATGAGCGGTGCTATTACTATATTTTTAATGTCTGCCTTGATAAGGCCTTTCTCGACCTCTGTCTTTTTGGATATCTCTTCGAGGTTTTCAATCACTACTGGCTTTTTTTGTAAGTAGGCCTGGTCATATACAGAGTCTACAAAGCAAGCACAGCTTTTATTATCATCACCTACCAGGAAACCATGCCAATCATTAGCCCCATAATTTGAGACGATATTATTATTGCTATCGAAGTAAGTAAGTCCCATTTTAAGCTCAGGTAGCTTAAATATTGACCTTACTTTTTGTTGTATCGTAGTGAAGTTATTGCCGCAAGTCACTGCGTCTTTTCTGAGCAAATCGTATTTAATGCTCGAAAGCATCTCTTCAACAGTAACATCTATGAGTCTGAAAATAGAAAATCCCTCAAACTCAAACTGCTCTGGTTTCAGATATTTGAGCCACATATCAGGATCGTACATATTGTCTAGAAGAGTACGAATTATATTTTTATCTATATCCGGCAACTCACCCTTGCTCACAATGTCGGTAAATTGCAGATCAATTACGATTTTATAAATACGCTCAAGCCCCGAGTCTACATCAGGTACATTTACCAAAATCGGTTTGTCGATCTCTATTTTGGTACCATAAAATTTGTTTAAAATTTCTATACCGGCATGTATAATCTTTCCTGTTCTAAAATCGTTACCCGGTAGGTTGATTTTAAGATCGTCTCGAATTTTATCTTCTGGTATGATCTCTCTGTAACCGGGTGTGGCATAGAAACCTTCCATTTGGAATGGAATCATAGCTGCGGCCAGGTCTTTTTCGATCATGGCAGGAGGAAATACAGCGCTTAAGAGTAGGCCTACTAAGTCTTCATGCTCTTTAAGCATTTTGAGGTCTTTAATAGGCTTTTTGAGTTCGGGGGCATTATCTATAAGAGCTTTAATGTGCTTTTGCGGAAAGCCACTAAACACTCTGTTGTTTTCCAGGTTCGATTCCCAATACTCAATCAGTTTGGCGAGATTGAGTGAGGCTTTAAACGGAAAATCGTGGTTATTATTAGTATTGGTTTTCTTGCTCATAGGTTTTGTTGTCGTAACTCTGATAACGATAATTAATTCAAATAAGTTTTGTCAGTGGGCTATTGGTAAATAAGGCCTTCTAATTACTTTTAAAGCAGGAAATTGTCTGAATTTTTATCACTAGCTTTACTTGAGATTTCTATTGAATAGCGGCACATGAGAAGAGTGAATTTATATGCAATAATCATGATCTACTGGATGGTTTTCATGCAGTTGTCTGCTCTATTTACCCGTGCGTTTCTCAACGGCTTGTTAGAAATTACCAGTATTACAAAATTTAATAACCCGCTGGTTTATTATCTCACCTCGCCTTTTCAACAGTTAGAAGCTATTATTTTTGGGCTCTTTTTCGGGGTATTATTTATAGCCATTCATGAGCTGTCAGAAAAAATAAACCTTAACACCAAAAACTTCGGTCGCATTATATTCTTCAAAAGTGTAATGTACCTGATTGGGTTTGCGCTTTCTGCGGTTTTAGTCTATTCGATTGTGGGTAACTTTTCTATTTTTCCCAAAGAGTCTATCAAAGAATTGATTCACCTCAAATCGTTTCAATCGCTATTTTTTATAGGGCTATCAATACTTGCCGGACAGACCTTTCTACTCAATTTCATTGTGCAGGCTATCGTGAAGTTTGGTCAGAATAATTTACTCAATTTCTTAACGGGTAAGTACAGAGCTCCTATTGTGGAGGATAGAGTTTTTCTATTTATAGACCTCAAATCCTCTACCACTATTGCAGAGCAACTGGGAAGCATCAAATACTCAAGGTTAATAAAAAGCTGTTTTGATGAAGTAAATAAGCTGGTTGATAAATATAAAGCAGACATCTATCAATATGTGGGTGACGAGGTGGTACTCACCTGGAGAACGGATAAAGTGATTAAAAATCATAATCACTTGAAGCTCTATTATGCTTTACAGGAAGCGTTTGAAAAGCGAAGCAGGTATTATCAAAAAAAATACGGGGTGGTACCTGAGTTTAAAGCTGGCGTACATGGAGGCTTGGTCACCGTGACGGAGATAGGGAACATCAAGCGGGATATTGCCTATCATGGCGATGTGCTAAATACTGCATCGCGTATTCAAGGCCTGTGTAATGAACACAATGAAAGCTTACTTACCTCAGGTGAATTATTGGCCCGATTAGAGTCAATAAATGGTTATCAGGTACGCCATATTGGTGAGATTACGCTCAAAGGCAAAACAAATGCTGTAGCTGTAAGTGCTGTACGTAAGCTGGAAAGAGCCTAAATCTCAAAAGGTATAGCGCAGGCCAATGCCGTGAGCAGATAGCTGTATCCTCTCCAGGATAGCATTGATTTTTTTCGACTCCTGGTTATGCATGAGATAAGAGCCGAGGTCAAACAAAAACAAAAAAGCGCCCTGAAGAATAAGCGATTCTCCAAAACCTTCTAATCTATTACTTTCGTCTTTTTGCCCTTTAGTTTTTAAAAACAGCCCGGTGGTTACGTACGCCAGATCTAAGCCTGTATTTAGCAAAAGTATTCGCTGCAGCTGATTTTGCTTCTCTATAGTTTTTTGAAGTGAATACTGCTTGTTCAGTTCTTTTCTGGCACTAAGATATCCCACAGTGGCGATAGCAAGATTTACAGTATTCCAATACAGATTCATGTCATAAAAGTACTTGTCGCTCCCGGAGGCATTTTGCTTCAATATTGGACTTGAGATTATATTGACAGTAGCCCAACTGCCTAAAATCAGCATTCCTGTCTGGGTCTTTTTTATCCGTTGTTGGTTTATTTCTTCCAGGCTTTGCGCCTTGCAGCAAACGCTAGCACAGAGGAGTATGAGCAGGGCTAAAGTACATTTCATGCTATTGCTCGATCAATGATTCACCATTAAGATCGGTCGTTACAATTTCTGTCATGTAATCAAGAAATGGTCTCATCTTGCTGAACCCTTCACTGGCCTTATCGATAAAGTCGTTACTCAGCACTTCTTCATCAGTAAAATTATGTACGAGTATAAATCCTTTATGCCTCAGTAGGTCTATAGCCGGATGATCTTTAGTATAACCTTTAGGCGCGGTTTTCACCTTTTCTCCCTCTAGATTTCCAAAATACTGTTCGATGTTATCGCTATTCAGTATTTCTCTCAACTCATCTGGGTTCTGCTCAATTTGTTTTCTAATCAGGTTTAGATCTTCGGGGTTTGGCCTCCAAAACCCACCGGCAATTACTGAAGCACCCGGCTCAACCCTTAAATAGTAGCCACCTCTACGGCTTTCTGAGGCACGCGTAAAATGTGCACTTCTATGAAGATTATAAGGCGTTTTGTCTTTAGAAAATCTTACATCTCTGTAAATACGATAAATTTTGGTGCCCGAATCATCAAGCACATCATGAGCTTTCATTTTCTCACCAAGCGTAAAAACGAAGTCTTTAAACTCTTGCTGGGAGGTGTCATAAATACCCTTGTTTTCTTTAAACCAGTCACGGTCATTATTCCTGGCGATTTGTTTGAGAAAGCTCATTGTCTGTTTCATAAAGTAAGTAACGACACTGTTACTATGAGGTTTAAATAAGTATTTATTTATTAAATTACAGGTCGTGGTAAACTATAATTTCTCATTTGGGGTTTGCTGTACTTACGTCCTTTACAAGCATGAAGTACCTGGTTATTAGTCTATTGTCGTTTGTGGTAATAAACGCCTCTGCCCAGCAGCAGGCCACAGCCCCTGTTGATAATAGCATCGTCACTCCTTACAGACCGAGAGTGGCTGAGTTTACAATATCTAATTTGTATGAGTACACTACGCACTCAAACTCAAAGCAGTTTGGTAATAAAACCTGTGAGATAGAAAGCGATACCAAAATAAAGGCACGTCTTGGCATCCCTTTTATTATAAAAAATGATCTGCTGGCCGGTCTACAGCTCAAATATGACCGACAGACTTTTGGGTTGGAGTTTGAGGACTCTTACCCTTATGAACTATACGACTACATTCAGCACACACATTTTGAAAGTTTGGGGGCTCGATTCTTCTTTCAAAAAACTATTGGTGAAGGAAAAACTTTATCTGGTGTGGCTGGGGTCGAAATAAAATCTGATAAGCTGGTGTGGAACGAGGGCACCTCAAAGTATTTCGTAAACCTTAACTATAAAGTACAGAAAAACGAAAATGTAAAAATAGGTGGTGGAATTGCCCTGGCTTATACCTTAGGGGCTCCTCAGATCTATCCTATTTTCTTTTATGAGAATAGGCTTTCTAAAAAATGGACCATGGATCTGGCACTTCCCAAAGCGGTCGTGATGCGGTACAGAGCTTCTGATAAATTCTTTATAAGTGCCAAAACCGAAGTAAAAGGTTGGAGATATGCTGTTCATAATGAGGAGCTGTACGATCATGAAACTCTTACATTGCGCAAGTCTGATTTACGATTTGGGCTCAACCTGGAGCATGAAATCCATGATTGGTTATGGGCAGGTGTAGATGCCGGATACTCTAAAAACCTTAGACACTACTTAGCTAAAATTGGTGATCGAAGGAGAGATGCGATTATCGACCTTGAAAGTTCAAACGCTCCCTATGTAAATGTGAGTTTATTTATAGTGCCCCCGAGAAAGATTTATAACAAGCGATAGTCTTTACTTTTTCAAAGGCCGCTTCTTTACCATTCCTCCTTTTGTATCTTTCAGGCTGTTCATGATAAGAAATGCGCCTGCATCAATCTTATTGATTTCAGTTTGCAGTTTAGCGATCTCTAACCGCGTGATTACCGTAAAAAGTATTTCGGTGTCTTTGAGAGTTTCACCTTCTTTGGCATACCCTCCCTTACCATTGTAGATAGTGACACCACGACCTAGCTTCTCAATGATCATTAAGCGTATGGCATCGGTTTGTTTTGAGATGATTGTAACTCCCGTATATTCTTCAACCCCTTCAATTACGAAATCAACAGTTTTCGATGCTGCCAGGTATGTGAGAATAGCATAAAGCGCGATTTCTACCGACAAAATGTAAGCACCACATGAGAAGATAACGATATTGAAAATGAGAATAACGTCACCAATAGTTAAGCCGGTTTTCTTACTTAAATAAATGGCCAAAACTTCGGTGCCGTCAAGTACAGCACCACCCCTCATGGCCAGGCCTATTCCCGCGCCTAAAAAGAACCCGCCAAATACCGCTATGAGTAGCTTATCGTCAGTTACGATCGGGTATGGTATAATATGTACGGCAATCGCGAGACCGACAATGGCCAACATGCTTTTGAGGGCAAAGCTTCGTCCGATTTGCAAAGCGCCAAGCGTAATGAATGGCAGGTTTATTACTATAAGTAATATAGAGAGGGAGTAACCCGTGAGCTCCAACACAAGTAATGAGATACCAGTTACACCACCATCGATAAAGGAGTTGGGTATAAGAAAACCTTCCAGACCGAAACCAG
>NZ_SMMD01000049.1 GCF_009711475.1 Fulvivirga aurantia | reverse complement strand
ATCCATAACAGATTTTTCTCTAATGGCAGCAATGAAAGTATCATCTATAAATTTGATGTACACATAAAAGAATACAGTAGAAATGATTGATGAAATAAGTACTACGAGCATTCCTATCTTTAAGCCCTGTCCATATGACATAAAACCATCACCTTCGCTTTTAAATTGGTTATGAGCCATCACGATTAGTGCGATTGTAGGTATAAGACCCACCCATGACCACCAGCTTTCAGTGCTTAGCTCTGTAAGAACTCCAAGTATAAATATCACGATTGATATAACTCCTAAGATAAGTCCCCATTTAAC
>NZ_SMMD01000179.1 GCF_009711475.1 Fulvivirga aurantia | reverse complement strand
CTATAACCGGCTTATCATTCCAGGTTTTTTTCGTAGGGTATGCATCATCAAAGTAGCCAATAAAATTGTATTTATCGTAATCTACGTTGATTGCCTCTATTAGGCATTCAACCTCTTTACCGAGGCCACCTGCTCCAAATATTGTAATATCCTCTTTCATTTAATTGATGTTATTACTCTTGCAGGGTTGCCGACAACACATGCTCCGTCTGGCACATCATTTACCACAACTGCTCCCGCCCCTACGAGAGCCCATGCACCAATTTTAACGTTAGGAATTACTACCGCCCCAGCACCAATAAGCGTACCTTCTCCTACTGTGACTCCACCGCATAATGTAGTATTTGGTGCTATATGTGAATAATCTCCAATAATACAGTCATGGTCTACACTTGATGACGTATTTATTATCGCATGATTTCCTATTAAACTGTCGATATTTATGATAGCTCCTGCCATCACTACACTTCCCTCTCCTATTCTTATATTTTTCGCAAGCACCGCACTTGGGTGAATCGCCTTACCGTAACTATTATTTTTAAATTTTTCTGACAGTTTTTTTCTTATAGAATTATCACCAATGGAAATTATCAGTTGGTCCTCATCTTTAATTTGAGATTCAGGATATACATTATGGCCCAAAAGAGACTCTAATTGTTCGTTTTTATCATAGAATCCCTGAACCTTTTGACTATTGAGCCTTAAAATATCAAAAATTACTTTGCCGTGACCACTAGCACCTACTAAATACATTTTGAAAGCTATTTAGTTTTTCCTTTAAACTTTTCCATGGTTACATGATCTTTACTACTGACACCCTCGGCTTTTAAAACCTTTAAAACGGTCAAAA
>NZ_SMMD01000051.1 GCF_009711475.1 Fulvivirga aurantia | reverse complement strand
CTAAAGATACATTTTGTAATAGATGGCTAACCACATTATTGATTGATCGAGAAAAGATAGCTATTGATCGAGAAACTATAAGATTATCTCTAGAAAAGCACAATATTGAGTCGAGACCATTGTGGAAGCCGATGCATATGCAACCTGTATATCAAGATGCTCCATATTATGGGACAGGCGTTTGTGATGATTTGTTTGATAGAGGACTATGCTTGCCATCTGGTTCCAATCTGTCAGGCGAGCAATTAAACAATATTAAGAAAGAGTTGTATACTATATTTGGTTACTAAGCGCTTGATTTATGGATCAA
>NZ_SMMD01000116.1 GCF_009711475.1 Fulvivirga aurantia | reverse complement strand
TTTAACATTAATGAATAAGTTTTTAGCGATTTTCTCAATTGCAGCTGCACTTTGTAGTTGTAAAAACAATTCTCTTACCTATTTCGACCAGAAACCTCCTTCTACTACTCCTATTCTATTCGCACCATCACTTGTGAATACAGACAGTATAGAACTCAATGTAGTATTCAATTACGACAATACAGAAATGTTCTTTTCAAGAATCGTTGATAATAGTTTTGTTATCCATCATTCTGAACTGATTAATGGTAAGTGGTCTGACATTGAACCTATTAAATTGTATGACGACAGTGTCTTGGTTTCAGTCGCTTGTGACCCTACAATCACCCAAGATGGCAAGACCATGTATTTTCTCGGTGTAGACCCAAAGCTTTACAAAAATGATGTTTCACGAGAAGAGCTCTACACCATACCACCAGATATTTATATGAGCAAAAAAGTGGAAGGCAAATGGCAATTGGCCTCTAAAGTTAATTTTTCAATATCTACGGAATATCTGGAAACCTACCCTGTAGTTACTGCGGATGGGAGTTTATATTTTCGCTCAAACAGACCCAGTGATGAAGGAG
>NZ_SMMD01000503.1 GCF_009711475.1 Fulvivirga aurantia | reverse complement strand
CATCATCACCTAACATAAAGACTAAAGCGTTGCATTGGGGTAATCGTTTTGTTTATTGCACTCTACTTAATTCTAATAAGTCCCAAAACTACCCTCACGAGCCGTTCATAGATGTACTGGCTGTTGGCAATGAAAACAGCTTTGAGTTTAAAGGCCCAGAGGATTTTTCTATTTTCCAGCAACTCATAGATAATAAACAAGAATGGTTATTTGGCCATATTGCTTATGACCTCAAAAATCATCTAGAGGATTTAGACAGTAAGCATAATGAGGAAGTTAAATTTCCGCTAATCACTTTTTTCGCAGCAGAGTCCCTTGTTTTCTTTCATGAAGATTCGATAGAAATCAAAACCAAGCATAACCCTCATGATATTTACGAGGAAATTATTGACTATCATCAAACTATCTTTGAGTCTTTTTCAGGAAAAGTAGCGCTACAAACATCCGAAAATGAATATGTTGACACGGTCAATAGCCTTATCAACCATATAATTGAAGGCGACATTTATGAGATCAACTACTGCGTAGAATTTCTAATTAACGAGCTGCAGATTGACCCGGTAGACTTTTACCAAAATTTATGTCTTAATTCGCCCACTCCATTTTCCACATTTTATAAAAACAAGCATAATTATGCCTTGGGAGCGAGCCCTGAAAGGTTTTTAAAGAAAGTAGGACAAAAACTTATATCACAACCAATTAAAGGAACCGCCAGAAGAGGAAGTAACACTGAGGAAGATCACCAGATTATAGAATACCTTCGTAATGATGAAAAAGAACGCGCGGAGAATATGATGATTGTCGATCTGGTGAGAAACGACCTGGCCAGAAGCTCTAAATCAGGTAGTGTCAAAGTAGAGGAAATGTTTGGTATCTACTCATTCAGGCATTGGCATCAAATGATATCTACAGTAACTTCTGAGGTTAAACCAGAATTGGAAATCGTAGACATTATTAAAAATGCCTTCCCGATGGGCAGCATGACTGGCGCACCAAAAATTAAGGTTATGCAACTCGTTGAAAAGTATGAAACGTTTAAAAGAGGACTATACTCCGGAGCTATCGGATACATAACGCCTGAAAAAGACTTTGATTTTAATGTCGTTATCCGCACACTTTTTTACGACCAACTCGCTTCTAAAGGAGCTTTTATGGTAGGTAGCGCGATTACTTATGACGCAAAACCACATCAAGAATACAAAGAATGCCTCCTAAAGGCTCGTCCTATTCTAGAAACTCTTCAAAATCTTGCGAAGAAACAACCTCAATAAATTTAACTGACAATATGTCACTTCTCCATCTAATTGTTACCTTTGCAATCTAATAAAATGTGAGGTTTGCAATGCAGAATTTAATCAGTGATTTAGACATCATTACTGAAGAAAAGAAGACTGAAGAAGCTTGTGAAACTGTAAAGGTTTCTAAAGACGAAAATACAGGTAAAGAAAGAAAACTGTACATCGAAAGTTACGGCTGTCAGATGAATTTTAGCGATAGCGAAATCGTGACTTCGATTATGCAGGAAAACGGTTTTGATACTACTTCCAATTTTAGCGAAGCAGATGTAGTTTTTCTCAATACATGCTCAATTCGAGAAAAAGCCGAACAGACGGTAAGAAAAAGACTTTCTCAATTTAATAGAGCAAAGCGAGAAAAGCCTGGAATGATGATCGGTGTACTTGGTTGCATGGCTGAGCGACTTAAAGATAAACTGCTCGAAGAGGAAAAGATTGTTGATCTGGTTGTAGGCCCTGACGCTTACCGCGACCTACCTGGTCTGGTAAAGCAGGTTGATGATGGACAAAAAGCTGTAAATACTTTCCTCTCAAGAGAAGAAACCTATGCTGACATAAGCCCTGTAAGGTTAAACTCAAATGGAGTGACAGCTTTTATCTCTATTATGAGAGGCTGCGACAATATGTGCTCATTTTGTGTTGTGCCATTTACAAGAGGCCGTGAGAGAAGTCGTGACCCCTACTCAATCGTAAAAGAAGCGCAAGATTTATATGACAAAGGATACCGAGAGGTTACTTTACTCGGGCAAAATGTGGACTCATACAAATGGTCACCAGAGGTAAATAATAAAGCCCGGTTAGAAAAATCTGAGGTGAGTGAAATTATAAATTTTGCTAACCTGATTGAAATGGTGGCAAAAGTAAGCCCGGATTTAAGAGTTAGATTCTCTACCTCACACCCTAAAGATATTACCGACCAGGTATTGCATACTATGAAAAAGTATGAAAATATCTGCAACTACATACACTTGCCTGCTCAAAGCGGTAATAGCCGAGTGCTAAAACTTATGAATAGAACATACACCAGAGATTGGTATATCAATCGGGTTGACGCTATTCGAGATATAATCGGAGAAGATTGCGGTATTTCTAGTGATATGATTGCTGGGTTTTGCTCAGAAACAGAAGAAGAGCATCAGGAAACTCTTACGCTGATGGATTATGTGAAATATGATTTCTCATACATGTTCTTCTACAGTGAGCGACCAGGCACGCTTGCAGCCAAGAAATATGAAGATGACATACCTCTTGAAGTGAAAAAACGTAGGTTAAGCGAAATCATAAACAAGCAGCAAGGGCATGCGTTAGAGCGTAATAAACGTGATATCGGAAAAGTACATCAGGTATTAATAGAAGGTACTTCTAAACGATCAGAAGATGATCTTCAAGGTAGAAACACAGCAAATAAAGTAGTAATATTCCCTAAAAAGCATTATTCAAAAGGCCAATATGTCAATGTCTTAGTAGAAGACTGTACTGCGGCTACTTTGTTTGGCAAAATTGTAGACTAAAAAATGGCAGACAAAGAGATATTGAGTATCAAGCAGCGCTTTGGCATCATTGGCAATTCTGCATTGCTTAACCATGCCATTCAGGTGGCTGCTCAGGTAGCGGCTACTGATATGTCAGTGCTTATCACCGGTGAAAGTGGTAGTGGTAAAGAGTCTTTTAGTAAGATCATACACCACCTCAGTCCGCGTAAGCATAATCAGTTTATTGCTATCAACTGCGGCTCAATACCTGAGGGCACTATTGATTCAGAGCTTTTTGGTCATGAAAAAGGGTCATTTACTGGTGCTCATGAAGCCCGAAAAGGATACTTCGAGGTAACGAATGGTGGTACCATTTTCCTTGATGAAATCGGAGAAATGCCGCTAGGAACTCAAGCCAGATTACTTAGAGTTTTAGAAAACGGTGAATTTATAAAGGTAGGGTCTTCTAAAGTACAGAAGACTGATGTGAGAGTCGTGGCAGCTACCAATGTAAACCTCATGAAGGCTGTTGAAGACAATAAATTTAGAGAAGACCTTTACTATCGATTAAGCACTGTTCCTATTTTCGTTCCTCCTTTGCGAGATCGCG
>NZ_SMMD01000071.1 GCF_009711475.1 Fulvivirga aurantia | reverse complement strand
TATTTGAGCCGGGTACTCTGGAGAAAAATTATTTACTCGAAAATACACAATACCACTCTTAGGCTTCATTCCGTGCTTAAAAATCAGTTCACCATAATCGCTATCATGAGTAACTATTGTTCGACCTTCATTAATAGCAATTTCAATAACTTGTTTATCAGTGATACCTGGTTGTAATTCAGTGATCCAAATTATGTCAAAATTGTGCTCTCTGAGAAAAGTTACACTGCTTTTAGAAAAGTTTTTATTGGCTAAAAACTTCATCCAGCAAGTTTAGGTCTTAGTTCAGCCATTAGACCATCTTTAGCAAATTCATTTAAATACATAAAAACTGCCTGGATATCTTTTCTTGTCAGTTGGGGGTAATTATCTAAA
>NZ_SMMD01000133.1 GCF_009711475.1 Fulvivirga aurantia | reverse complement strand
AATAAGCATATTCTTATTCATCATTTTTATTATTTAAAGTTAATGTCCATTTACCAATTTCGAATTTTTTCACTTCTTCCCAATTATAAAAATTCATTTCCCCACAATTTTCCGGTAATTGGCCTTGTGGTTTTTTCTTCTTCTCTTTTACAATGTTCTTAACATTTTTATTATACATCAACCGTTCATCAATTTTAGCGTCTGTTAAGGACTTTAACCTATTTTGTATTTTAGAACTTTCTTCGATATTGTAGGAATTAATTAAATATTTTCCTTTTTCACCTATATTCAGTCCATAGGGGTCTTGTACAACTAACCCATCATCCTTAACTTCCTGTAAATAGATTATATGACCTCCGGTTAAACAGGTAGAAAGTATTACCTCCTCACCTAACTCAAGTCGTGGCTCAAATGTACTGTGGTAAACGCTCTTTATTTCATCAATAGATTTTGATGTGTCAACATCTTCAACTTTGGCTTCTAAACCAGAAATAATAAAGCTTCCCATCTCGGCCATACACCAAGCAGATTGATGTGGTAGATAAGTTACCTTTTTAAAGCTAAAAGACTCACCATAATGTTTTTTCATAACTTTGTCCCAATAACTTATGTCCTTCTGTTGAAACCGGAAAATTAAA
>NZ_SMMD01000189.1 GCF_009711475.1 Fulvivirga aurantia | reverse complement strand
GAAAGATAGAATGCAAAAAGTAAAAAGCATTCTCGTATCTCAGCCAAAACCAAGTGATGAAAATTCTCCCTATTTCAAATTAGCGGAGAAATACAATCTTACCATCGATTTCAGACCTTTTATTCAGGTAGACCCTGTATCAATAAAAGAGTTTAGAAAGCAGAAAATAGATATTCTTAATCACACGGCAGTAATATTTACGAGTAGAAATGCTGTTGATCATTTCTTTAATATCTGCGAAGAACTTAAGGTAGAAATGCCTGCAGATATGAAGTATTTCTGTATATCAGAGCAAACAGCTAACTATCTACAGAAATACATCGTTATAAGAAAAAGAAAGATCTTTACAGGCCACCGTACAGCGGCTGAGCTTATAGAGATACTCAAGAAACATAAAAATGAGAAATATCTTTTCCCATGCTCTGACATTAGAAAAGATGATATTCCGGATTTCTTGAGCAACAACGGATTTAATTACAGTGAAGCAATTATCTACAGAACTGTAGCAAGTGATCTTTCAGATCTAGAAAATGTTTATTACGACATTTTAGCTTTCTATAGTCCTTCTGGTATTAATTCTTTACTTGTTAATTTTCCCGATTTCGAGCAAAATAAAACCAGGATCGCAGCTTTTGGACCAACCACAGCCAAAGCAGTGAGAGAAAATAATCT
Source organism: Fulvivirga aurantia (assembly GCF_009711475.1). GTDB lineage: Bacteria > Bacteroidota > Bacteroidia > Cytophagales > Cyclobacteriaceae > Fulvivirga > Fulvivirga aurantia. The sequence continues at coordinate 205 of NZ_SMMD01000189.1, read as the reverse complement.
TGTAATTGATATCGAGGCCCCATTGCCAAATGCACCGTCTATGACTGGTGCGCTTGAGCTTTATATTAAGAAGGCCAACGGCATCAAATAGATTATGTTTTTGTTAAAAAACACAGTTGGCTGACCATTTTTGGTTGCAGATCTTGAATGTATTAATAAAATTATATTATATTTAAGACTGCTTTTAACTTAAGCTTATGCGAAA
>NZ_SMMD01000101.1 GCF_009711475.1 Fulvivirga aurantia | reverse complement strand
GTATCAAGGTGGTAGAAGCTTTTGAAAATGGTTCGGTAAGAATATTAATTGCTACCGATGTAATAGCCAGAGGTATTGATTTTGACAAAGTTTCTCATGTCATCAATTTTGATACTCCAAAATACCCCGAAAACTATATGCATCGCATTGGTAGAACTGGTCGGGGTGATGAAAAAGGAGAGGCAATTTTATTTTACACTCAAGCTGAGGAAGAATTTAAATTACAGATTGAAATTCTGATGCAGAAAGAAATAGATGAACTGCCATTTCCAGAGGAGATTGAGATCAACAGGGAACTGATACCGGAAGAGAGACCCAGAGAGCGACAGGGTAGTTACGGCCGTTCAAACAAACTGAAAGCCAAAGTTCCTGATGCCGAAAAGAAAGAGAAAAATAAGAAAGTGAATCTGGGTGGCTCTTATAAGAAAAAAATGGCGGCCAAATACAAGAAACCCAAAACGCGGGGAGATAAGAATAGAAAGAAAAAGTAAGTGTTGTAGCTTAT
>NZ_SMMD01000666.1 GCF_009711475.1 Fulvivirga aurantia | reverse complement strand
CCCTATTTTGTAAACCAAGATCTAATCATCTGATATGCAAATCACCTACTTTGGCCATTCATGTTTTCAGTTAGAAATTGCAGGCAAAAAGGTTCTTTTCGATCCTTTCATTTTGCCTAACCAACTAGCCGAAGACATCGATATAAGCACTATAAAGCCAGATTATATTTTCATATCGCATGGTCATCAAGACCATGTTTCAGATGTTGAAGACATTTACAGACAGAGCGAAGCCAAGATAGTTTCTACCTTCGAAGTGGTCTCCTGGTTTGAAGAACAGGGGTTGGATAATATACATCCGATGAACCATGGCGGTGAGTGGAAGTTTGACTTTGGTACTGTAAAAATGGTGAACGCTGTACACTCAAGCGCAATGCCTGACGGCAGCTATGGTGGCAATCCTTCCGGGTTTGTTTTTACCATAGAGGGAAAGTCTTTTTATTATGCAGGTGATACAGCTTTGCATTACGATATGAAATTAATTGCTGAAGAATTTGATATCGACTTTGCTTTTATGCCAATTGGTAGCAATTTTACCATGGGCGTGAAAGACGCTGTGAAGGCAGCAGATTTTGTAAATACATCAAAGGTAATTGGAATGCATTATGATACATTCCCTTTTATCGAAATAGATCATGACGAGGCCAAATCTTTATTTCAAAAAGCCGATAAAGAGCTGATTTTAATGAAGATTGGAGAAAATATTAATATATAATTATACATGAGCAAAGTAATAGCAATAGCTAATCAAAAAGGTGGTGTAGGTAAAACCACCTCAGCCATTAATCTAGCTGCAAGTTTGGCAGCTCTTGAGTACAAAACACTTGTAGTTGATGCTGACCCTCAGGCCAACTCCACATCTGGTGTCGGTCTTAACCCAAAGGAGGTTGAGGTAAGTGTGTATGAGTGTATGGTTGATGATATACCTGTAAAAGATGCTATCACTGAAACTGAAATTGACTATTTACATATCTTGCCATCTCATATTGATCTGGTAGGTGCTGAAGTAGAAATGGTGAGTATAGATCGTAGAGAGGAGCGTATGAGAGATGCTCTCAAAGCGGTGAAAGATGATTATGATTTTATAATTATTGATTGCTCTCCATCGTTAGGTTTAATTACCATCAACGCATTAACAGCGGCCGACTCTGTGATGATACCGGTACAGTGTGAGTACTTTGCCCTTGAAGGTTTAGGAAAACTCTTAAATACAATCAAAATCATTCAAACCAGGCTGAATAAAGAGTTGAAAATTGAAGGCATATTGCTTACTATGTATGATGTAAGGCTGCGTCTTTCAAACCAGGTGGTAGAAGAAGTAAAGACACACTTTAAATCGATAGTTTTCGATACCATCATACCTAGAAATATAAAGCTTAGTGAGTCTCCAAGTTTTGGAGTACCCGCCATAGCACATGATGCAGAAAGTAAAGGGGCAATAAGCTACCTTAATCTGGCAAAAGAGATACTAGATAAAAACAATATATCGCAAGAAGGATAATCCAAGGAGGAGGGCATGGCAAAGAAACCCATAAAAAGAAGAAACGCGTTAGGTAGAGGACTAGGAGCATTGTTAGAAGATTCTCCTGCTAAAGAGAAGAAAGAGTTAGATATTAGTGAAGCAGCTTCAGAGGCTGGTTCTATGTCAGAAATTGCGCTGGCAGAGATTGAAGTCAACCCTTTTCAGCCCAGAACTCATTTTGACCAGGAGGCTTTATCAGAGCTTTCTGAGTCAATCAAAGTTCAGGGAATTATACAGCCAATTACGGTAAGAAAGCTTTCAAAAGGTAAGTATCAGCTTATCTCCGGTGAGCGTAGATTCCAAGCATCTAAACTTGCCGGCTTAGAAAGAATACCGGCTTACATACGTACAGCTGACGATCAGCAGATGTTAGAAATGGCGCTGATAGAAAATATTCAGCGTGAAAACCTAAACAGTATCGAGATAGCACTTAGTTATCAACGACTGCTTACAGAGTGCGATCTTAAGCAAGAGCAATTGGGTGACCGTGTTGGTAAAAACAGAACCACTGTAAACAACTACTTAAGGTTACTAAAACTTCCACCAGACATTCAGGCAGCACTTAGAGATAAGAAAATATCTATGGGCCATGCTCGCGCTATCATCAATATAGAAAATGTTGACTTACAGCTGGATATATTTAAGAAGATTATCAGCCAGGATCTATCTGTAAGAAAAGTGGAGCAGTTGGTGAGAGAAGCCATGGCTCCGAAGAAGCCCAAGCAGGAAAAAGAAAAAGAATCAGATGGTGGCAAAGAAATTGCTAAGTTACAATCACAACTAGCATCTCACTTTGGCACGCGTGTACAGGTAAAATCTGATGGCAAAAAAGGTGAGATAAAAATACCATTTGTCTCAGTAGAGGACCTAAACAGGATCCTCGACATATTAGAAGTATGAAGCGATTCTTAACCTTAGGCCTTTTTTTATCTATTACCTCTGCGGTTTTCGGACAAATAACCCCTAGCCCTGCTCGTGTAGATACTACAGAAGTAGATAATACACCTCTTGTGAGAGAGCGAGGAGAAAATGTAGAAATTGAGGAAATAGAGACTTATGCCGATAAGTATATACCTCGCAAAGCCTCTTTGTATTCAGCTATTTTCCCAGGCATGGGTCAGGTCTATAATAAAAGCTATTGGAAGCTCCCAATTATCTATGGGGGCTTTATTGCTTTGGGCTATACTGTTGATTTCTACAACGATAGGTATAAATTGCTACGCAAAGACCTCTTTACACTGTTAGAAGAAGGTGGCTCTACTACTCCTTTAGGTTTTAGCGAAAGCCAGGTTAGAAACCAGGTTGACAAAGCACGTAGAGAGCGCGATTTCTACATGATCATGACAGGAGTTTTATATTTACTACAAATTGCTGAAGCTCACATCGATGCTCACCTCAAAGAATTTAAATTAAACCCAGAACTGAGGGTTTCTATCGAACCAATGATCGAAAGACCAGAATTTACCAACGCTGGATACAATACTGGCCTAAGCCTTAAATTTAAGTTTTGATTAGTATGAATATCCTGATACTAGGTTATGGAAAAATGGGTCAGATAATTGACCAAATGGCAACAGAAAGGGGCCATACGATAATTGCCAGGATTAAAAAAGACAATGCTCAAGATCTTGAAAAATTAGACACAGCTGCAATTGATGTGGCCATCGAGTTTAGTCAGCCTGATGCTGCAGTTTCTAACATTAGCTATTGTCTTAAAAACAACATACCGGTGCTCTCAGGTACCACAGGGTGGCTCGACAAAAAGCCAGAAATAGAAAAACTTTGTCAGGAAGAAAATGGTACTTTTTTCTATGCCTCAAATTATAGCATTGGTGTAAATCTCTTCTTCAAACTCAATGAGCAGCTTGCTGCCATGATGGATAAGTTCGATGAGTATGATATCTCAATTGACGAAATACACCACACACAAAAGAAAGACGCCCCCAGTGGCACAGCCATTACCTTGGCAGAGGGTGTACTTAGCCATGTAAAAAGAACTAAAGAATGGAAACTAGGCGAACGGACTGATGGCGCTATTCCTATTGCAGCTATAAGAAAAGACGATGTACCTGGCACTCATGGGGTTTGCTATAGCTCCTCGATTGATGACATCGAAATTAAACACACAGCTCACTCAAGAGAGGGCTTTGCTAAAGGTGCCGTTTTAGTTGCCGAGTGGTTGAAGGACAAAAAAGGTGTGCTCAGCATGGCCGAATTCCTAAAATTATAACCTTTGGTTTTATTTGTACGTTTCCAAAAACTTGACGCTTTAAAAAAGAAATAACATATAATGGACAGCATTTATATTTACCTATTCATCTCCCCTATTCTAATCGCTTTTTACATCGGCTATTGGAAACTATTCGAAAAAGCCGGAGAGGATGGTTGGAAAGCAATTGTTCCCATCTATAATTGGGTAACTCATCTCAAAATTGTCGGAAGACCCTGGTGGTGGATAATTTACCTGCTTATTCCTATTGTTAATGTTTTTGTAGCGTTTTCTATTTACATAGACTTATGTAAGTGCTTTGGAAAGAATAAATTTTATCATCACGTTGCCGGTACTCTATTTAGTTTCGCCTATTTCCCGTATATCGGTTTTAAAGACGATGTAAAATACATTGGCACTTTAGATGAGCTGCCACCTCAAAACAAGTCTGCAGCTCGTGAGTGGGCAGATGCGATCATCTTTGCAGTAGCTGCTGCCACGATTATCAGAGCACTTATTATGGAGGCCTTTACCATTCCTACGCCTTCTATGGAAAAGTCGCTGTTAGTAGGAGATTTTCTGTTTGTAAGTAAGTTTCATTATGGAGCTAGAACACCCGCAACACCTTTACAAATGCCTCTTACGCATCAAAAAATATGGTTTACAAACCTACCCTCTTACCTTGACTGGATTCAGCTTAAACAACATAGACTACCAGGATTTAGCGATATAGAAAGAAATGACGTGGTGGTGTTTAACATACCTCCGAAAAATCTTAATGAAGGAATCGACTACCCTGTAGACCTTAAGACTAACTACATTAAGCGTTGTGTCGGATTGCCTGGTGACGTTTTAAAAATTGAGGACAAACAACTCATCGTAAACAACAAACCATTAGAAAACCCTGAAGAGATGCAGTTTGCACACCTGGTGATATCTAATAGTGTGATGAGCCAGCGTGTATTAGAAAAGTTTGATATACCAGAGATGCAGGTAGTACAAACGAGCCCTGAGGCAATACAATTGGTCTATTTAACTGATACACAAGTTGAAGAATTGCGAAAAGAAACATTTGTTAAAGAAGTAAGACCGGCTTCTAACAACCCTTACAGAAGATTTGAACCTTACGAAAAAGGTGAACTAGACCAGGGTATTTTTCCAGCAGATCCTGAGTTATTCCCGTGGAATAGTGACTGGTACGGACCAGTGACGATACCTAAGCAGGGAGAAACAATACAAATCAATAGAGAGAACCTTGCTACATACGGAGATGTAATAGCCCTGTATGAGCATAATGAGAATGTAATAGTAGCTGAGAACAGCCTGACTATAGATGGCGAAAAAATAACAGAGTATACTTTTAAACAGAACTATTACTTCATGATGGGTGACAATAGACACAACTCATTAGACTCACGCTATTGGGGTTTTGTGCCTGAAGACCACATTGTAGGTAAAGGCTTCTTTATCTGGCTCTCCCTAGACCCTAATGCAGGATTATTCAACAAAATAAGATGGAGTAGATTCTTTAAGCTTATAGAGTAAAATAAGCTGATTGATAACAAAAAAGAGGCCGTCTCAAAAGGTGAGTCATCC
>NZ_SMMD01000159.1 GCF_009711475.1 Fulvivirga aurantia | reverse complement strand
CTTTGCATGAAAATGCTCCTTAATTACTATTTCATTAGCTTCTACTGTGAGTTTACCCGTAGGGTATACATCAGCTGCCTTGATTTCGACAAAACCAGCGCTCACTGATCGGTCATGACCAGGCCCTACTGGTCCCACCATAAAATCTGTATCACTTTGGCAATAATTAGCTATATCAAAGAAGCGTAGTTTTGTTCCAGACATGGCAACCAGATCATGATTATGCCCCTCGAGTTGCCACTCTTTGCTATTATCCAGACCAAGTTTCCATTGTTCATGACGGTAATATTCCCGTTTATCCGTATACAGGTAATAGCCGTACTCGTTGTCATAATCAACTTTTAATATATCATATGCTGAGGTAACCAGAGCAGCGCTACTTTCTATAGTTTCTGATTCAATACTTACATCCGTGTTGACCAAATAAGCAGATTCTGGTGATTGATTATTTACCCAAATGCCATTTTGCGGACGTGACCATTGGTTGGCCAGTTTGGTCCCGAATATATCTCCATTAGGAGGAATATCGGTACAGGCAAATAATTTATGTTTTTCTAAAGTAGGGTTCCACCATGACTGACTAGTATTATTGAAAACTGCTTCAACCTCCCAGTTATTCTGTTTTGTCCTTAAATAAATATTACCACCACTGGAGTATACTACTGTTTCAGAAGAAATATCTCCTTTAAATGAAGCTGATGAGTTTAAACGATCACGTTTTAACCTGTTTAAATCTGCATCGTAAATAGAAATATATGGCCCATTTGC
>NZ_SMMD01000114.1 GCF_009711475.1 Fulvivirga aurantia | reverse complement strand
TTTTTCATAATAATAATGAGTAAGTAATCACTTTTTTATTTTATAAATTTTTTTAAAAATTGTATTTACTTAGTAGAAAGCTTTTTAGCTCACTTTTATTCTTTACCAAATTTTTGAGCATAGCACTGGCCACACCATCGAGAATGTGCAACATCAGATCTGCCTCAAGAGAGTAATCTTTATAATTCAGCTTTTTAAATGCATTTTCTAATGCCATACGCATTGGTTCCATCTTTTCAGCATTGTATGTCTTTATCTCCCACTTGAGCTTAAATTGTAGCTTCCAAAACTCATATTCCGACTCATCGATGTCAAATGGCATTTCTATGGTCTTTCTGATCACTTCTCTTGGGTCTGTCTCAAGCACAATATCGGCATATAAACTCTTAATCTTCGCTTCGCCTACACCCATAACCGCTTCAAGCAGTCCATCTTTATTTTTATAATGCCTGAAAATAAGTCCTTCAGAAACTCTCGCTCGTTTAGCAACTTTACTTGTGCTCGTTGCATGAAAACCTTCTTCCGCAAATAACACCAAAGCCGCTT
>NZ_SMMD01000501.1:1679-3371 GCF_009711475.1 Fulvivirga aurantia | reverse complement strand
AAAATCATACGACAATAACATCCAGGTTATTATCATATCAGCTCAGGAAAAAATAGGTACAGCTGTTGAGCTACTAAAGTTAGGTGCTTACGATTACATTATTAAGGACGAAGAGACTAAGGATCGCTTATTAAACACAATTAATAATGCGAGACAGAATATTTCACTAATTAAAGAAATAGATCACCTCAAACAGGAAATCAGCGAGAAGTATGAGTTTGACAAAAGTATTGTAGGTAATAGTGCACCGCTAAAAAAGGTTTTTAGCTTACTAGAAAAAGCCGTAAAGACCAACATTACTGTAAGTGTAACCGGAGAGACAGGTACTGGTAAAGAACTGGTAGCAAAAGCCATTCATTACAATTCTAAAAGAAAAAAGAAGCCTTTTGTAGCGGTAAATATAGCTGCAATCCCCTCTGAGCTTATGGAAAGTGAGCTTTTCGGACATGAGAAAGGAGCGTTTACCGGGGCTAATACCAGAAGAGTTGGGAAATTTGAAGAAGCGGAGGGAGGAACTTTATTCCTAGACGAAATTGGTGAGATGGATCTTAATCTACAAGCTAAACTCCTGCGTGTCTTACAAGAGAGAGAACTTACCAGAATAGGTGGGAATGACATCATCAAGCTTGATATTAGATTGATAGTGGCCACCCACAGAGACTTGGCTGAAGAAGTAAAAGAAGGCAACTTCAGAGAAGACTTGTATTACAGGTTGCTGGGGCTTCCTGTACACCTCCCACCCTTGCGTGACCGCGGCAAAGACATTGTAATTTTAGCAAAATTCTTTCTTGAGAAATTTTCTAAAGACAATGATTTAAAACCTTTAAAACTAGCTCCTGAAACACAGGAAAAATTAATGAATTACCCCTATCCGGGTAATGTCAGAGAACTCAGGTCTGTCATAGAGCTTTCTGCAGTGATGGCAAACGATGATTTAGTCCAACCAGAAGACATTAATTTTAACAGTATATCCAAAGAAGCTAATTTCCTTTTTGAGGAGATGACTTTGAGAGATTATACTTTCAAAATACTAAGGCATTATCTTAATAAATATGATGATAATGTACTACAGGTAGCTAAAAAGCTAGACATCGGCAAGTCGACAATATACAGGTACCTTAAAGAAATGGAGGAAGAGACTACATAAATGAAACCAGAGAGTTTACAACAATATGTAAAGGAAGGGTTATTTTACAAAGCTGTTGTAGAAGATGGCTCAGACATTATTTTCATTGTAGATTACGAAGGGAATATCCTTTACCACAACCCCTCTGTTGAAGAGACACTAGGACATGCCCCAGGCAGTCTCATTAATCAAAATTTTTTCGACTACATTGAGCCCGAGACACTATCTGCACTACACAAAGAATTTAAAAAAAGTACTACCAAACCCTATGACGAGAGTATTGAATTTAGATTTCTATCTAGAGACGGTGCTTATCGATATTTAGAGTTTAACTCTATAAACCTTAAACATAAAGAAGGGTTTGAAGGCTTAATACTCGACTGTCGTGATATTACGCAGCGTAAAAAAGACGCTGAAGAATTATTACGCGCCCAAAGAGCTAAGGAACAATTTCTGGCCAACATGAGTCACGAAATCAGAACTCCGATTAATGGTATCGCTGGCATGGCCAATCTATTATCTGCCACCACATCAGACGAAGATCGTGATAAATATATAAGTGCTAT
>NZ_SMMD01000501.1:0-1437 GCF_009711475.1 Fulvivirga aurantia | reverse complement strand
ATCAATGATATTCTTGATCTCTCAGTTATAGAGTCAGGTAAGCTTAAGTTAGAAAAAATCGGTTTTAATATTAAGTATCAACTAAGTGCAGTAATCGACACCTTTCAATATCAATGTAAAGAAAAAGGCATTGACTTAAACTTCCATATTTCAGACGAAGTAGATGATGTGTTACTGGGAGATCCTGTGAGGTTAAATCAAATTTTAATCAACCTGATTAGTAATGCAGTAAAGTTTACTCACATCGGTGAAATAAATGTAAACGTGGATTTGAGTCACAAAGAAGGTAAACTGCATTTTATTCAATTTTCTGTAAGTGATACAGGAGTCGGAATACCCAGAAACAAAATACATCACATCTTCGATAGTTTTACTCAGGCCGATGAAAGTGTAACCCGTAGATATGGTGGCACCGGTTTAGGTCTTTCGATTGTAAAACAACTCGTAGAGCTGCAAAATGGTATCTTAGATGTAAAAAGTAAGGAAAGCAAAGGCACCACTTTTGTTTTTATGATACCTTACGAAACTGGCAAAGTCCAGGATTTGGTGCAGCCGGAAAAAGCTAAAAAAAGAAAGGCTACGTTAGCTTATTCTTTTGAAGGTATGAAAGTACTCCTTGTCGAAGACAATGATATCAATCGCCTTTATGCTCTTAATATTCTCAAAAAATGGAAGTGCGTAGTAGATGGTGCCGAAAATGGATATATCGCTTTAGAAAAGCTTAGAAGCCATGATTATGATATTGTTCTTATGGACATACAGATGCCAATAATGGATGGCTATGAAGCAACTAAAAAAATTAGAAGTGGCTTCCCGGAACCAAAAAACAAAATTCCAATTATTGCTTTGACAGCAAATGCCATAAAAGGTGACAATGAAAAATGCATCGAAATTGGCATGAATGATTATTTATCAAAGCCATTTCAACCCGAAGACCTTTACGATGCACTTTCTAAGTATGGTAAAGCCAAGACTGAAGTTAAAGTAGAAAAAGAAAAGCCGATAAATCCTGTGCCATCTGCTCCCTCTTCTCAACTTACAGACCTGACATACCTCGGTAGCATTTGTAATGGTGACAAAACCTTTATGAGAGAAATGGTTGAAACCTTTATTGCAAATACGCCATCCGCCATAAATGAAATGCAAAAGTGGTCTCATGAAGCTGAGTGGGTAAAAGTCGGTCAAACGGCACACAGGATAAAACCTTCCATTGCTTTTATGGGACTTGAGTCTGTTAAACCAATTATAAAAAACATCGAAGATTACGGAAAAGAAAAGAAAAACACAGATCAAATCCCTGCTCTTATAGATACCTTATCTCAAAAATGCCAGGCGGCTATTCATGAGTTAAATCTCACGCTTAAAAATGATCTCTAGTTTGTTGCTGAGAAGGTAATCCCATTATGGGAAGACTTATGTACTCAAAACGTCATTTTT
>NZ_SMMD01000086.1 GCF_009711475.1 Fulvivirga aurantia | reverse complement strand
AGCCCTTGGCTATGTCCCATGGCAATCCTTTGTCCTTAGCTTTTTGCTGCAAATCTCGTGCTGTAAAATCAATGCCAAGGCCAATCTGGTCATAATATTTTTGAGCAAATTTTTCCTGAATGTTTTTCCCTTCTCTACCTATTTTAAGCACCAGCTCGACTTCATAATGTATGTCTTTGCTAAAATCAGGATAGTAAAAAGCCTGATTATTTTTCAATAAAGCAGTATCTGGTTTGGTGAAAATTACGGGTTCATCGGGCCTTTCATTATTGAGCTCTTTGATGTGCTCGCTGTAGTTACGGCCTATGGCAAATATTTTCATGTGCTATAATTGTCTCTGTGAGAATCGGTAATTTAGTTATGTTTTAATTGTTCAAACAATCTTAAATACCTTATCGTTATTTTATCTATAAAACTGAGCATTTTTTT
>NZ_SMMD01000857.1 GCF_009711475.1 Fulvivirga aurantia | reverse complement strand
AATACTTTAATTTTGCCCACTAAAATCACTTTTCTATGCAATTTGAAAGAAAGAAATATAGCGATAAAATTCTCAAAAATCTGTACGAAGGCTTGCTAAGGCCAAGAATGATTGAAGAAAAAATGCTTATTCTTTTACGGCAGGGCAGAATAAGTAAATGGTTTTCCGGCATTGGTCAGGAAGCTATATCTGTTGGAGCCACCCAAGCGCTCGATGCAGATGAGTACATACTGCCTATGCATAGAAATTTAGGGGTTTTTACATCAAGAGATGTTTCTTACGCCAAGTTATTTGCCCAATTTCAAGGCAAAACAAGTGGTTTCTCTAAAGGTAGAGATCGTTCATTTCATTTTGGCACCAACGAGCATCACATCGTGGGTATGATTTCTCACCTGGGCCCACAGCTGGCAGTAGCAGATGGTATAGCGCTGGCGAATAAGCTCCAGGAAGAATCTAAGGCCACCCTCGTTTTTACCGGTGATGGTGGAGCCAGCGAAGGGGATTTTCATGAAGCCCTAAATGTGGCTGCGGTTTGGGACCTGCCTGTAATTTTTGTCGTGGAAAACAACGGCTATGGCCTAAGCACTCCGAGTAATCAGCAATTTAAGTTTAAAAATTTTATAGATAAAGGCCCGGGTTATGGCATTGAGGCGGTACAGATTGACGGCAACAATGTGCTTGAGGTTTACGCTACCATAGACAAGCTGGCAAAAAGTATTAGAAAGAAGCCGAGACCAATTTTAGTAGAGGCTATGACGTTCCGTATGCGTGGTCACGAAGAAGCCTCAGGCACAAAATATGTACCTCAGGAGCTGATGGAGAGCTGGGCAAAGAAAGACCCTTTAGAAAACTACGAGTCGTACTTACTCAAAGAAAAAGTTATAGACAAAAGCTTTATTGAAAAGCTTAGAGCCAGTATACAAAAAGAAATAAACGAAGGGCTTGAAGCTGCTTATGCTGAATCTTTGCCAGAAGCTAATGAAACTCTGGAGTTGAGCGATATGTACGCTCCACATGAGCAGGTAATTGTTGACGAAAAGGGCAGTAAGTCTCCCAAAAGGTATGTTGATGCCATCTCGGATGGCCTTAAACAAAGCCTCGAGAAATACCCTGAGCTTATCGTAATGGGCCAGGATATTGCAGATTACGGTGGTGTATTTAAAATCACAGAGGGTTTTCTCGATAAGTTTGGTGAGGGCCGTATAAGAAACACTCCTCTATGCGAATCTGCTATAATCGGTATAGGATTAGGTCTGTCGATTAAAAAGCAAAAGTCGGTAATCGAAATGCAGTTCGCTGATTTTGTAACCTGTGGTTTTAACCAGATCGTGAATAACCTGGCCAAGTCACACTACAGATGGCAGCAAAATGCTGATGTTGTGGTGAGAATGCCAACAGGTGCTGGCGTTGCTGCCGGTCCTTTTCATAGTCAATCAAACGAAGCGTGGTTTTTTCACACGCCAGGTCTTAAGATTGTTTACCCATCTACGCCTTACGAAGCCAAAGGGTTACTAGCAGCAGCCATCGAAGACCCTAACCCTGTCATTTATTTTGAACACAAGGTATTATATCGCTCACTCACAGAAGATATACCTGACGACTATTACACCATAGAAATCGGAAAAGCCAACTTAGTACAAGAGGGTGAAGATCTATCAATCATTACCTACGGCATGGGTGTGCATTGGGCCAAAGAAATCGTCAGTGAGATGGAATTAAATGCAGACATTTTAGACCTTAGGTCTTTATTGCCTTGGGATAAAGATGCTGTAAAGCAGAGCGTAGAAAAGACAAATCGTGTGCTCGTTCTCCACGAAGACTGCTTGACCGGTGGTATAGGCGGTGAAATCGCTGCCTGGATCAGTGAGCATTGTTTTACGGCTCTTGATGCACCTGTAATGCGAGAAGGAAGTCTAGATACAGCCGTTCCCTTTTCTCCTCCTTTAGAAGAGAACTTTCTGCCCAAAGGCAGGCTCAAACGAAAAATTAAAGAATTGCTGGAATTTTAACTAAATTAGTACGTTATAGTAAATTCCACCTTGAAGTGGCTACTGATACGTTTTGATTTTTAGCAATTCCAAATATTGTCGAAACCTTTTGCTCAAAGTTCTTTTTGGGTTCATCATATTTATATGTGTGAGTGTAATTCCTGATAACGAGGTCGTAGCACAGGAAAAAAGCCGCTACGAAAAAATTCAGGAGCGTAAAAATAAAGCCAACCGTAGACTAAAAAGACGAGGTGACAAATCTCGCAAGGGTAAAAGAAAGTTTACTCAATTTAAAATTAGAAACAGACAGGGCGACAAAGCCTATAAAGGTGACATCACAGGCAGAAAGGTGCGTTCAAGAATATCTTTGACCAAAAGATCAAGAGCGGCACACCCACAACCTAACCCCTACGCTGGCCGAAGAAAACAAACCGAAGCCAGCCGAGCCAAAGCCTTTAAAAGAACTGTACGATTTTCACAAAAACCAACAGAACGCGCCTGGAAAGGAAACCTTACAGGGAGCCGTATTGCCACCAAAGACTTTAGATCAGAAAAGCAAAAAATAAAAGCAGGCCGCTCACCATTATCTGGTGGTGGTATAAGTGGTGAGCGTGATGGTGCCCGCTTTACAGGACAGGGATTCAAAGGTGTGCGCTCAATCTCTGGCAGATCAGATGGTTCACGAAAAAGAAACAGAATCGTTCCGAGGTCATCTTCTGGTGCATACACAGTACGCAAGCGAGCCAAACCGTATGCCATAAGAGAGCGCTCAAAATGGGAGAGCGCCTATAAAGGAGATATTACTGGTCGAAAATTTCAGACTAAACGCACACTTGATCGCCCTACTATACAGGCAGCGCCTGAGGTAAACTACTCCTTTCAGGGTAAAGGGCGCAGAGGTGACAGAGCCTACAAAGGAAAAATTACGGGAGGTTATAAATCAGCTACTTCTGCAAAGGAGAAAGCCTGGAAAAATGACATTTCGGGAACAAAATTGAGAATCCGTACCAGCGGACAACCTAAATTTAACGATCCACATTTCAGACCATACTATAGCCGAAAAAGAAAAGGTGATAAGGCATTTAGAGGCAAACTTCCAGGCGGTGGTTACAAAACAGCAGGAAGAAAAATTGAGCGAACCAGTCGTGCTTTACCTCAAAAAGCACCTGCTGCTGGTTCTGAACGTGCCATTCGTTTTCAAGGAAATATGAAGGCGCAAAAGCCACTTAAAGGCGGTGGAAGTATCAGCGAAAAATTGAGAAATAATAACGGAAATCCTATTCAAGGTCGTGGTTATAGAGATCAGGATCAGCGGGTCGCAAAATTTCAAGGCAATTTAAAAGGTCGCAAACCATTAAAAGGTGGCGGTAGTATCAGCGAAAAACTGAGAAATAATAATGGCAATCCAATTCAGGGCCGTGGTTTTAAAGAGCAAGACCAACGGGTAGCACGTTTTCAAGGAAATATTAAAGGCGGAAAACCGCTTAAAGGGGGTGGTAGCATAAGTGCGAAACTTAGAAACAATGACGGAAGGCCCATTCAGGGTAGAGGGTTTAAAGACCAGGACCAAAGAATAGCCAGATTTCAGGGTAACCTAAAAGGCGGTAAACCGCTCAAGGGAGGAGGAAGCATCAGCGCAAAGCTTAGAAACAATGATGGCAAGCCTATACAAGGCCGTGGCTTTAAAGATCAGGATCAAAGAATAGCCCGATTCCAGGGTAACATCAAAGGAGGCCGGCCATTGAAAGGCGGTGGAAGTATTGCAAGAAACCAATGTAACAATGATGGCAAACCGATTCAAGGCCGTGGTTTTAAAGATCAGGATCAGAAAATAGCAGGTTTTCAGGGCAACCTCAAACAGAGAAGAAATACTGATATTACAGATCAGGATCGTAAAACTGCCAGGCACACCGGCAACATAAAACAGTGGAAATATAAAACCGGCCCTTTAGACGAAATGAAGTATACCGGAAGCTTTAAACGAACCGGTAAACATAAAATGAACCCTAACTCTCCTGATGAAGGACTCAAAACCAAAGCTCCGTCAAAAGCTACTGCCAAAGCCTCAGATTTTCAGGGTAGATTTAAGGTAACAGGTAAGTTTAAACAAAACCCTAACTCAGCAGATGAAGCATTGCCAGGAAAGATGCCAACAAAAGCTACTACAAAGGCCATGGACTACCAGGGAAGAATCAAGCTTACCAGTAAGTATAAAAAGAACCCGAACTCTGCTGATGAGGCCCTTCCGGGAATCGGACCTAAAAAACCTATGATAGCTGCCAGCAAATATCAGGGTACGCTTAAGATTAATCGATTTGCATATAAAAACCGACCAAATGCTGTCAAGGGTTCCATGCGCGGTATTGGCCCTTCTAAGGCTGCCATTGCAGCCAGCAATTATCAAGGCAACTTGAAAATGCGTAAAGGACAGCTAGCCGACAAACACCCAAGCTATAAGTTTGACAGGCCTCAGGATAACCTGGTAGACAAAACTAAATTTAGTTTAAAGCTGTTATGGTCAAAGCTTTTCAAGAAAAGCGAAAATCAGCCTCAGATGCTAAAGGAGAAAGAACGCAAACCACGATATGACAAGGGCGAGCAGGGGCTTTGGAATGATTAATACGACAAATATGAATTGGAATCAATTACAGAGTAACGATCTACTCGATAAAATAAAAGAAGAATCTAAATCTCAACCTGTACTTATTTTTAAACATAGTACAAGGTGTTCGATCAGTAGCATGGCACTCAATAGACTTGAGCGATCTTGGGATGAGAGTGAGATGGAAGGGCTAAAGCCTTATTACCTGGACCTTATTTCTTATAGAAATATCTCTGACCAAATCGCTTCAGATTTTGGTGTAGAACATGCCTCACCACAAGTAATAGTGATTAAAGATGGCGCTGCCGTGTACGACAACTCTCACATGGGCATAAGCTACGAAGAGCTTCAGGAGTTCGCTAAAAACTAAAGCTTACTTTTTGCTCAATGGCTGGGTCAAGGCTCAGCGCAACGGGACAAGTAAGGGCTGCGTTTTTGAGCATCTCTTTTTGTTTGTCCGAAGCCTCAAGGCCATTCTTTTCAAACTCCACAGTGATTTTGGCAATCTTTCTAGGGTTAGCAGACATTTCTTTGGTGATCTTCGAGGTCATACCTGTGAGATCAACATTTTCTCTACGGGCAACTATACCCATAATGGTCATCATGCAAGCACTTAGAGCACTGCACACCAAATCTGTGGGAGAAAAAGCCTCCCCTTTGCCATTGTTATCTGTTGGCGCATCGGTGATTACTTTTTGCCCGGATTTAAGGTGTTGATTCGTTGAACGAAGCTCACCAAGATATTCAGATTCCATTGAATGCATAACCATCTAGAATTTAAACTTAAATAAGAATATTTGCGTTACTGCTTATAATGGCTAAATTAGATAACTTTTATTAGTGTTTATCCTCTGTGGCAAATCATTTTAAATTAATAACACTTCTTTTGGCAATGTTGATTGTCAATCACTCCAACGGTCAGGAATTAGCATCCGATAGCTACTCCTCAGAATTCGTATGGGGTATAAATAAGAATACCGCAGGGGGACTTATTGGTGGTTTTGTGCTACGAAAGTCTAAGCAAATTAATGATAGACTCTATGAAAGCGTTGGACTGGAATTGATGAATGTAAAACACCCGCTTGAAACACAAAGGAGAAGTACACTCTCCGGTAACACTTTTATATTCGGAAAAACTAATTATCTCTATGCCATAAGACTGCAATACGGCCGTGAGTTAATTTTATTTAGAAAAGCTCCACAGCAAGGTGTAGAAATCAAACTTAATGCTGCAGTCGGCCCTTCTATTGGTTTACAAGCTCCTTATTATATAGAATATTTAAGAGACGGTGGACCAAATACTTTCAGAGAGCAGTATAACCCTAATAAGCATACCATAAACTGTTCTACTTCTGCTAATTGCATAATTGGTACAGGGTACTTGTTTCAAGGCCTGCATGAGTCTCAATTTAAGCTGGGCGGCAATGCAAAGGTTTCTTTAAGCTTTGAGTTGGGCACATCAAAAAGTAATGTAACAGGCGTTGAGGCAGGTTTTTTAATTGATGCCTACACCTCCGAAATTGAACTGATCCCGACAGCTGAAAACAAGGGAGTTTTCCCAACCGCATTTGTAACCATGTTCTACGGCTCAAGAAGATAATCGCTTTTTCGTTGCCTTCGTGAATCCTTTAATACCTAATTTTGTTGGAATAAAAAAAATCAATTCTCAATGATAGAATTACCTGTTGTTTCTGAAGCGGAAAATAAAAAAAGGCGCAAGCCTGACTGGCTAAGGGTAAAACTGCCGGTAGGAAAAGAATACGCAAAAGTTAGAAAGCTTGTTGACGAATATAAACTTCACACTATCTGCGAAAGCGGCAACTGCCCAAATATGGGTGAGTGCTGGGGAGCGGGTACGGCTACTTTCATGATTTTAGGCAATGTGTGTACAAGAAGTTGTACATTCTGCGCAGTAGCCACTGGTCGACCACCGGAGTATGACGAGGAAGAGCCGAAGCGTGTAGCTGAAGCCATCAAGTTGATGGGAGTAAAACATGCTGTTATCACTTCTGTAAACCGTGATGAGCTAAAAGATAGAGGGGCAGAGATTTGGTATCATACAGTAGCCGAAACCAAAAAACTAAGCCCTGAAACAACCATTGAAACACTTATTCCTGATGTAAAAGGAAATTGGGATGCTTTGTATCGCATGATCGAACCTGGTCAGGAAGTGGTGTCGCACAATGTAGAAACAGTGGAGGAGCTTTACCGAAGAGTGAGACCTCAGGCAAAATATCACCGAAGCCTTGAGCAAATCAAGCTTACAAAAGAAGCTGGCAAAAGAACTAAATCAGGCATTATGCTTGGTGTTGGCGAAACACCTGATCAGGTACATAGAGCTATGGATGACTTAGTAGCTAATGGCCTTGATATTCTTACTCTGGGTCAGTACCTGCAGCCGACTAAGATGCACTTAGAAGTAGCAGAGTTTGTGCACCCCGATCAGTTTGATGCATACAGAGAAGAGGGCCTTAAAAGAGGCTTGAAATATGTGGAGTCTGGTCCTTTGGTTAGATCTTCTTACCACGCAGAAAGACATGTAAATGTGCCGATATAGCTGAGGATAATCTATAGAAATCAAAAAAGGAGCTTTTTACAAAGCTCCTTTTTTTATGATCTATATTTTTTAAGGTTAGTTACTACCAACCTTTTGATCTTGCAATTTATCTACAACAGGTCGCTGATCTCTGTTTGACAATACCCAAGCCGTATGAAACACAAGTTGCGCACGCTTAGTCAACAGCTCGAAGTTGATCTTATCAATCGTGTCTGTTGGTTTGTGATAATCTGCGTGTACGCCATTAAAATAGAAAATGATCGGTACGTTGTTCTTCGCAAAGTTCCAGTGGTCAGATCTGTAATAAATTCTGTCAGGATGGTTTTCATCGTTATAAGTATAGTCCAGATCAAACTGAGTATACGTTTCATTTACTTTCTCACTTATCTCATGTAACTCACTCGAAAGTCTATCCGCACCTACCAGATATACATAATTTGGATTGGCCTCATGTTTTTCATCAACTCTACCAATCATGTCGATATTAAGATCTACAATCGTATTCTCTAAAGGAAATACAGGATTCTCTGCATAATACTCTGAACCCAAAAGCCCTTTTTCTTCTCCAGTAACAAGCATAAATAACATACTTCTTCTCGGTCCTTTGCCAGCCTTCTTAGCTTCTACAAATGCTTCTGCGATTTCTATCACTGCCGAAGTACCTGACCCATCATCATCAGCTCCGTTGTAAACTTCTTCACCATCAACTCCCACGTGGTCGTAGTGAGCTGTAAGTACAACAAGCTCATCTTTTAAGTCGCTTCCTTCAAGGTAGCCAAGCACATTTTCAGTCTGCATTTCTTCAACCTTTGTGCTAATGTTATAAGAAATTTTAGCTGGCTTGGTAGCCTTGCTTACTTTCCCATCTTCAATTGAAGCTCTAAGCTTTTCTATCTTCGTTTTGAAGATATCTCCTGCCAATGAAGGTTTTACAAAAAACACCCCGTCAAAAGAGGCTCCACCTTCCTGTGCCGGCTTTTGAACTGACAGGCTACCTCCGCTTAAATAATGCTTTAACTGATTGTTTAATCCGTCAAATTCTTCATCAGATGCTGTGTTGACAGCAAATAGTACTTCTGCACCATTTTTCTCTGCTAGCTCCGCTGGGCCTCTCCAGGCACGTGTATTAGCAACAATCGCTAAAACAGCCTTTCCTTTAACATCTACATTTTTAAAATCTTCTTCAGTACCAGCTCCTACAAAAACGATGTCTTTAGTTTTTTCACCATCAGTTGCTGACTTTCCGTAATACACGACACCTTCAAAATTAGCATACTGCTGATCTTTTGATTTGGCATAAATATCCCCAGGCTTAACTGTATAAAGCGTCACGCCCTGATAAAATCCAGAGTTTCCGCCATTGGCTACTGGCCCCTGCAAACCCATCTCCTGAAATTGACTCGCGATAAAGGCTGCTGCCATTTTTTGACCTCTCTCTCCAGTCTCTCTTCCTTCTAAAGCATCAGAGGCAAGAATAGACAGGTTTTCGTACATGTCATCTTGTGTAATAGTTTCGGCAAATTTTACCGAAGGGTCATCACTTTGCGCGTATGTTGAAACGGCAAGAAATGCACCCACAATGCATATCAAAAATTTCTTCATAGTTTATTTAGTTTATAATCATTCAAAAATACCTAAATCTGCTTTAATAAGCAGATCGTTTAAGCCAATTGTGACAAGCGGTGTAGTCACCTTTTTAAGAAAAGAATTGATGGCTATAATTCCCAAACTGAACATTTTTTGTGCCAAATTAATTATACATTTGTAGTCCAATTTGAGGACGATATTTATTCATTAACCATTTCCCTGAAATGAAATTAAATGTAAAGGATTCTGAGCGATTTGATGTACGTCACAATGGACCAGACGAAGCACAAATTAAAGAAATGCTCGAGACCATCAAGGCTAGTTCGTTAGAAGAGCTAATCGATGAAACCATCCCAAAAAGCATCCAGTTAAAAAAAGATTTTGATCTTCCTTTAGCCAAAAGTGAATATCAATTTATCAACGACTTTAAGAAGCTTGCAGGTAAAAACAAGATCTTTAAAAGTTATATCGGAACTGGTTATTACAACTGCATAACTCCACCTGTCATTTTAAGAAACATTCTAGAAAATCCAGGTTGGTATACAGCTTACACTCCTTACCAGGCAGAGATCGCTCAAGGAAGGTTAGAGGCTTTAGTTAATTTCCAGACAATGGTTATTGATCTTACAGGAATGGAGATCGCAAACGCCTCGTTGTTGGATGAAGGTACTGCTGCGGCTGAAGCTATGAGTATGCTGGCTGGTGCCAGAAAGAAAGAAAAGAAAAACGCATCGAAGTTTTTTGTAGATAAAAACACTTTCCCTCAAACTATTGATGTGCTTAAAACTAGAGCACTACCAATTGGCATCGACTTAGTAATCGATGATTTGAGTAATCTTGACTTAACTGATCCGGAACTATACGGGCTGCTTATTCAGTACCCAAATAATGATGGTAGCATCGAATCATATGATGCACTGATAGCTGCGGCAAAAGACAACAATGTATTTGTATCTGTCGCTGCTGATCTAATGGCGCTTGTAATGCTCAAGTCTCCAGGAGCAATGGGTGCCGATGTAGTCGTTGGCTCCAGTCAGCGATTTGGTGTGCCTATGGGAAATGGCGGCCCTCATGCTGCTTTCTTTGCTACAAAAGAAGACTTTAAAAGACAAATACCAGGCAGAATTATAGGAGCTTCACTTGATAGCCAGGGCAACAATGGGTATCGTATGGCCCTACAAACCAGAGAGCAGCACATCAGAAGAGAAAAAGCCACTTCCAATATTTGTACAGCTCAGGTTTTATTGGCTGTAATGGCCGGCATGTATGCTGTATATCATGGCCCTGATGGTTTAAGAAGAATTGCTGGTAGAATACACGGGTTAGCTCAATTGCTCAACCAGGGGCTCGAAGACCTTGGCATCAGTCAGCTCAACAAGCAATTTTTTGACACACTTAAGGTAAAAGTTGAAAATGCAGAAGAAGTAAAAAAAGCGGCAGAAGCCAAAGAAATAAACTTCAGAATTTTTGACGCTAACCATATCGGTATATCACTTGATGAGAGTACTAGACTTCATGATGTAGCCGATATACTTTCTGTTTTTGAAGAGGTGAGTAAATCAAAGCTTTCTATAGATTTAGAAAAAGCTGCTGATCATATTGATGTAAAATGGGATAAGGAGATCGTAAGAACTGAAGAGTTTATGACTCACCCTACATTTAACATGCACCACAGTGAGCATGAAATGTTGAGATACATCAAGCGTTTGGAAAATAAGGATCTTTCTTTAGTACACTCAATGATCTCACTTGGCTCATGTACTATGAAGCTCAATGCAACTACTGAGATGATTCCTGTTACCTGGCCTGAGTTAGGTAAGATTCATCCTTTTGCACCACAAGATCAGATGGAGGGTTATAAGGAACTGTTTACTGATCTTGAAAACTGGCTATGTGCCATTACTGGCTTCGATGCAGTTTCATTACAGCCAAATAGTGGCGCACAGGGCGAATATGCCGGTCTTATGGTTATTCGTGCCTATCACGAAAGTCGCGGTGAGTCGAATAGAAATATTACACTTATTCCATCTTCTGCCCACGGCACAAACCCTGCAAGTGCAGTCATGGCAGGCATGAAAGTGGTTATTGTAAAGTGTGACGATCAGGGAAATATTGATCTTGAAGACTTAAAAGCCAAAGCCGAGAGTAATAAGGACAATCTTGCGGCACTTATGGTAACCTACCCATCTACACACGGGGTGTTTGAAGAGAGCATTGTTGAGATTTGTGATGTTATCCATCAGTATGGCGGACAAGTTTATATGGATGGTGCAAACATGAATGCTCAGGTTGGTTTAACAAGCCCGGCAAATATTGGTGCTGACGTTTGTCACCTTAATCTTCATAAAACCTTCTGCATTCCTCACGGTGGCGGTGGCCCAGGTATGGGACCAATCGGTGTAGCTAAACAACTTGCTCCATTCTTACCGAGCAACCCAATTTCAGCTACAGGTGGTGAAAAAGCGATTTCGTCAATCTCTGCTGCACCTTACGGTAGTGCCAGCATTTTAGCCATTTCATATGCTTACATCGCCATGATGGGCAAGAATGGTTTAAAGAAAGCTACGCAACTGGCTATATTAAATGCCAACTACATCAAAGAGCTTTTAACTGGTCACTACGATGTGCTTTACACAGGTAAAAATGGTCGTGCGGCTCATGAAATGATTATAGACTGCCGTGAGTTTAAAAAAGCCGGTATTGAAGTTGAAGATATTGCAAAAAGACTCATGGACTACGGCTTCCATGCACCTACAGTATCTTTCCCTGTGGCTGGCACAATGATGATTGAGCCTACAGAGAGTGAAACTAAGGAAGAGCTAGACAGATTCTGTGATGCGATGATTTCTATTAGAAAAGAAATTGCAGAAGTAGAAGACGGTATAGCTGATAGAGAAAACAATGTACTGAAAAATGCCCCACACACAGCCTCATTGGCACTGAGCAGTGATTGGGACAAGCCTTACTCACGTGAGAAAGCAGTTTATCCTTTGCCTTATGTAAAAGGTAATAAATTTTGGCCAACAGTAGGTCGGGTAGACAATGCCTACGGTGACAGAAACTTAATTTGTAGCTGTCTGCCCCTCGATGAGTATGAAGATGAAGCTATAGAAGC
>NZ_SMMD01000321.1 GCF_009711475.1 Fulvivirga aurantia | reverse complement strand
GGGGGTAATACTCCTCTTTCTCTTATTGTATTGCCCAGCAACCTTATAGCCTTTTGAATTTTATCGGAGTTATTTTCTTTTAAGATATAGATTTGATCATCATCTAATTCCAGGTACCACTCTATATATTCTAACCACATATTTACAGTAGCATCTGCATGATCATACCTCTGACAAGGATTTACTAGCTTTGATATGCGGTTAAAGTTCATGAGAGCATTTTTATACCTGCTCTCTGTCATGATTACCGGGTCATCACAGTTTTCTCTGCATTTAAAATAAAGCTCTGTGGCTTTGGTTATTTTTTGTAATGATTGATTATGAATAGCTTGCGCATAATATTCCTGACAAGTAATTATTTTAGAACTACTAGAAAGAAGTACCGCCAGAAGTACCATTAATATGATTTTATTCTTCCGCATACTGATCGTACTCTACACAAACTAATAAATTGCCTTGTTGGTACAGGCTGGTTTTATTACACGGTTGATTTTTGTCACCTAACCATCGCTCATCGAGCTTTATAGTCATTTGGTCATTAAACCATTTCTTAAAATCATCAATCAATAGTGCGCGTTCTATTTCATTCATTTGATCTTCATTTAATGTATGAAATGAAACAAAGGACAGTTTCAAAACATTACCTAATAGCTGAGGTGAGACTTTGACTGCTAAGAAACCGGAAAGCTTATTGGACCTGACGAACATAGATACCAATGGTTCGTTTACAGTGATTTTTACTTTTATTGAATCTAAATTGACTTCTTTTCCCAGGCTATCAAGATAACTGCCACTTCTGTCTAAGTTATTATCAAGATTAGTATGAGCTACTAAACATAAAGAAGCTAACTGCTTTTGGTAATCAGAACCGGAGAATTCACCTTGAAATGAAATAACGTCTATAAACTCACTTTCTAATCGCTGCTCACTAAAATCTACCGTGGTATGGTTACACTTTGTATTTACTTCAAATTGAGAGAAGTTGAAGTCAAGTGTGGATTTACATTTTATCAAATCATTTAAATATTGTGCAGACAAGCTGAGGAAATTTTTCAACTGAATATCGTTTGCCAGATTTTCTCCAAAATTTGATTTATAAGGCCCGGCAAGTACTCTGCCATCAGTAGATCTATTTAGTATCTGGCTGTTAAAATTTTCGCCATTGTAACTGTGCTCTACAGTAAGGTTGTGTGACATTACATCTGATTTACTTTGATTAATGTATCCAAGCTTATACTCTGAAGATGCGAGGATACTCAAAGAGACTTTTGTAATGATTTTATTTTCATGAATTTCAATACTTCTAATATGTCGTTGTCCGATTTTTAGGTCACTATTTATGCCTCTGGCTTTTATCGGATTTATACGTAAAGTATCGACATACAACAGCTCCTGGAAATGAGATTTAATTTCAATTTGAGGGGTTGTGACATGCCTGTAAACCTGAAGTTCCAACTTGTCAGTTTTAGTGGTAATAGCCGGAGGCGGGAGTATTTTGGTAGTACACTGAACACCAAATAATCCAATGGCAATGAGTATTATATAATCCAGTGTTTTAATCATGCGCACTCTTGAGTTTCATGGAGAATTGATTACCAACCCAATCCTGAACAACTGGATAAACTGCTCACTTTATTATGGGCTTAACTTATGGAGAGAGTATTCAATATAATAAAAAATTTTAAAAATATAATTATAGCCTGAAATAAGCATCGCTGCTACTAATTGAATTTAGATTGATAAGGAGAC
>NZ_SMMD01000021.1 GCF_009711475.1 Fulvivirga aurantia | reverse complement strand
AGCTGGTTACTAGGCCTTGTAATGGGTGGTATTTCGCTAGCTATTTATTTCTTAGCAAAATCTATACTTGGCCCAACTTTTTGGTTTCGCATCATAATTAGTTTTTTGCTCTGGAATTTTCCCGTACAGTACATTTTGCAAATGCATGGTATGTACGAGATGCATTTTTTCTACTTCATTTCTCTTACAGTTTTACTTTTTTATGAAGATTGGAAATTATTGCTTCCTGCAGCGATATACG
>NZ_SMMD01000115.1 GCF_009711475.1 Fulvivirga aurantia | reverse complement strand
GATTTCGATTAATACTTTCTTCTAATGAAATCATCGTATCAGTTCTTGTAATACCACTTACTTTTTGGATTTTATCATGCAGTACGTTTTTAAGGTGTAAAGTGTCTTTGCAATGAATTTTAGCAAACATGCTATAGTTACCGGTTGTATAATGTACGCTGGTAATTTCAGGGATTTCTTTTAGCTGTTTAATTACATCATCATATAACTCACTTTTAGAGAGGAAAATACCAATGAAGGCCGTAATATCATAACCAAGCTTCGTGTACTCGATATTCAATGTAGTTCCCTGTACAATTCCGGCTTCTTCCATTTTTCTCATCCTCACGTGTACGGTTCCTCCAGATACAAATACCTGTTTGGCTATTTCTGTATAAGGCTTTTTGGCGTTTTTGAGTAGTAGGTCCAATATTTTAAGGTCTACATTATCAATTTCATAATTTGTCTTCATATTCAAAGCCTGATTTTTAATGATTTATATTAAACTGAATGTAAAATTAAAAATATTGTAATAATTAAGCTAAATAAGTATTAAATTTTCATAAATGAGGGCTTTATT
>NZ_SMMD01000109.1 GCF_009711475.1 Fulvivirga aurantia | reverse complement strand
AAGTAATTATCAGGACGATAAACACCAAAACCCTTATAGCCATGACCGGAATTATTTTGCTTGTAGAAGATAACCCAGATGACGTTGAACTCACGCTTCGTGCTTTAAAAAAGAAGAACATACTCAACGAAGTAGTAGTGGCTTCTGACGGTGTGCAAGCGCTGGATTTATTATTTGGCCGTAATGGCGTAAAAGCAATAAAGCCATCTTTAATCCTCCTGGACCTAAAACTCCCTAGAATAGATGGACTTGATGTATTAAAAGAAATAAACGAAAACGAAATAACCAAAGAGTACCCAGTGGTGGTTTTAACGACCTCAAGTGAGGAAGATGACATTGTAAAAAGTTATGGTTATGGTGCCAAGAGTTTTATAAGAAAACCAATTAATTTCGCTGAATTTACCGAAGCCGTTGGGCATTTGGGTGTATACTGGCTGATTTTGAATGAGCCCTACCCGGGCAAATCTTAACCAGATGCACACTCACCGAGGTAATGAAACCATTCAGCGAATATTTTTTAAATAAATA
>NZ_SMMD01000007.1 GCF_009711475.1 Fulvivirga aurantia | reverse complement strand
GTGCTGTACATCAAGTTGAATGATAAGAAAGAGCGAAAGTGCCGTAGTCAAGATCAGCAGTTTGAAGGGAGAGGTAATGATATACCGCTCTGTGCCGAGGTAGGCGCGTATGAGTTTTCCTGGATTGAGAAAAAGCCATTTTAGCGTATAGAGACCACCTTTTTGCATGTTCCAGGCGTCTAATAAATAATTTATTGCGCCTTTAAAAG
>NZ_SMMD01000925.1 GCF_009711475.1 Fulvivirga aurantia | reverse complement strand
GATCATTATATCTTTGCGTTTTCGAAGATAAAAACCCTTATGTCAGATAAAAATTTTAAAAGACACACGATCACAGCCGCCCTTCCTTACACCAATGGGCCTGTACATATAGGTCACCTGGCTGGTGTTTATGTGCCGGCAGATATTTATGCGCGGTACCTGAAAAGTAAAGGAGAAGATGTATTGTTTGTGTGCGGCTCAGATGAGCATGGAGTAGCCATCACCTTAAGGGCTAAAAAAGAGGGTGTTAGCCCCAAAGAGATTGTCGATAAATATCATACGCTCATTAAAGACTCTTTCGACAAGTTTGGGATCGATTTTGATATATATTCAAGAACTTCTTCTGAATTACATAGAGAAACTTCATCTGAGTTCTTTAAAAAACTCTATCATGATGGTGCTTTTGAAGAGCGAACATCAGAGCAATATTATGACGAAGAAAGCAAGATGTTTCTTGCTGATAGATATATTATTGGGACTTGCCCTAATTGCGGTTACGATGCTGCCTATGGCGATCAATGCGAAAAATGCGGATCTTCTTTAAGCCCAAGCGAACTGATTGAGCCAAAGTCAGCCTTAAGTGGTGACAAACCAGTCCTTAAAGAAACCAAACACTGGTTTCTACCAATGCAGGACTATGAAAACTGGTTGAAGCAGTGGATTTTAGAGGAACATAAGGAGTGGAAGCCTAATGTTTACGGACAATGCAAATCGTGGCTAGACAATGGACTTAATCCAAGAGCTATGACCCGTGATCTTGACTGGGGAGTGCCAGTGCCTGTAGAAGGTGCTGAAGGGAAGGTGCTCTATGTATGGTTTGACGCACCCATTGGTTATATATCTGCTACCAAAGAGTGGGCAAATCAGCAAAACAAAGACTGGGAACCTTATTGGAAAGACGAAAACACTCGGCTTTTACATTTTATTGGTAAAGATAATATTGTATTTCACTGCATCATTTTTCCAAGCATTCTTAAAGCAGAAGGAAGTTATGTATTGCCTGATAACGTACCGGCAAATGAGTTTCTAAACCTGGAAGGGAATAAAATCAGTACTTCAAAAAATTGGGCAGTTTGGCTCCATGAATTTTTGGAAGAAATGCCTGGCAAAGAAGATGTCCTGCGTTATGTACTGTGTGCTAACGCACCAGAAACAAAGGATAATGACTTTACTTGGAAGGATTTTCAGGCTAGAAATAACAGCGAGCTTGTAGCGATCCTGGGTAATTTTATCAATAGGGCTCTTGTGCTAACAAATAAGTATTATGAGGGTAGTATTCCTGAGAGAGGTGAGCTTTTTGATATTGATAAAGATGTATTAGAAAAGCTGAAAAAGTCTCCGGAAAAAGTAAGTGCAGCATTAGATAAGTTTAAGTTTAGAGAGGGGCTGATTGAGTTTATGGATCTGGCTAGAGTTGGTAATAAATACCTGGCCGAAACAGAACCATGGAAACTTCAGAAAGAGAATCCTGATCGCGTAAAAACTATCATGAACATAGCCTTGCAGATAGCGGCTAATATCACAATCATTGGAGAGCCATTTTTACCTAAAAGCATGGATAAACTGATTGCTATGTTGGGTATACAAAAGCATAAATGGGCTCAGGCCGGTAATCAAGATATTTTACCTGCAGGGCACAGAATAAATAAACCTACGCTGCTATTTGAAAAAGTAGAAGATGAAACTGTGCAGCAGCAGGTAGAGAAATTAGAAAACACTAAAAAATCAAATAAAATGGAAGATACGAGTGATATCGTAGGTATGAAGGATGAAATCAACTTTGATGATTTCATGAAGATGGATATGAGAGTTGGTACTGTGCTTGATGCGGTTAAAATGCCAAAATCAAAGAAGCTCTTAAAACTCACAATTGATACAGGTATAGACAAGCGAACTATTCTCAGTGGTATATCTGAGCATTTTAGTCCTGAAGAAGTTATTGGTAAGCAGGTAACTGTGTTAGTGAATCTGGCTCCCCGTAAAATGATGGGTGAAATGTCTGAAGGGATGGTACTAATGGCCGAAGATAAAGAGGGTAAGTTAAAGTTTATCCAACCATCTGAAAGTGTTAACCCGGGAGCTACAATAAGCTAAAGGGATTCTGTTTATTTAAGAAAGCGTCATCCGTAAATGGGTGGCGCTTTTTTTTATTTATACTTTTCCGTTTTCTCTTCAAAAGAAACGTCCTCAGATTGTCTTACATGTAACTTGATAGCTACAATAAGTTCTTTAGCACCAGCTTGAAGTGATGCAGACTGCGCTTTTTTAATTACACTCATAACCTCGTCATACTTGCCCTCAATCACAGTCTCCATAGGTGTGACTTCATACTTCAGGCCTGATTGCTGTATGACCTCAATGGCCTTATCGATGATTGGGTATATGTCAGTTGAATTGGTATTTGGTACGATCTGTACAGCGGCATTTATTGTATGATCCATAGTGTCAATCATTAAATTGGTTCATTGTTCTAGAGATGCCAATGGTTCCAAAACCCTTGACCATTTCAATGGCTTTGTCCATTTTATCAGGCAACTCATCAAATTGCTCCTGAGTAAAATTGCTTAAAACGTAATCCACCTGCTGGCCCGGGTGAAAGTCGCTGCCCACACCAAATTTTAGCCTAGCGTAATTATTGCCTCCAGTAAGTTGTTCAATATTTTTGAGGCCATTGTGACCAGCTGCCGAACCCTTACCTCTCATGCGTAAATTTCCAAAAGGAAGTGCTATATCGTCCACTACAACAAGAAGGTTTTCTTTCGGTATTTTAAGCTCTTTCAACCAATAATTGATGGCTTTGCCCGAGAGGTTCATGTAGGTAGATGGTTTTATCAGGTGAAACTGTCTGCCTTTAAATTTAAACTCAGCTTTATCTGCATATCGGGAAGGAGTGAAGGTCAGGCCCTCCTTGTCTGCTAGTCTGTCTAATGTGAGAAAACCAACATTATGTCTGGTAAGCTCATACTCACTGCCAATATTGCCAAGGCCTGCTATTAAGTATTTCATTATACTTCTTATTATAAAGTTGTATATCTGATTTTGGCTATCAATTATATATAAAAAAATCCTGTCCACTTCATGAACAGGATTTAAATTTTAGTCTTTAAGGTAGATTAAGCGTCACCACCTTCAGCTGGGCCTTCGCCTTCAGCTTCAGCTTCAGCACCTTCTTCCTCTAACTCCTCTTCTTCGTCAGCAGACTTACCTCTTAGTGCTCTTGGCATTTCTACCACAGCTACAGAAGATATCTTGCTGTCAAGAATCGTGAAGTTGTTTTCTTCTATATCACCTACTTTTATCGCCTTACCAAAGTCTAGCGGAGTAATATCTACAGATACATACTCAGGCATGTCTTTAGGTAAAGATTGAATTTTCAGGTAACGTCTTTTCTTTATAAGTGTACCACCTTTTTCAGCTCCGATAGAAGTACCTTCAAAGTGAACAGGAATGTTCATTTTGATAAGTTTTCCTTTGAATAACTGTAAGAAGTCTACGTGAAGAATTACTTCACTTACCGGGTGGAACTGAAGATCCTGCATGATTGCCTCATACTCCTGACCTTCGATGTTTAAGTGTACGAAGTGCGCCTCATCAGTATACACCAATTCTCTGAAAAGAATCATTGGAGCATAGAAATGTACTTGCTCATCACCACCATACAATACACAGGGGACATTTCCTTCAGCGCGTAATTTCTTCGCTTCAGATTTGCCGAGATTTGCTCTTTTATACCCTATAATCTCGATAGTTTTCATTTGATTATATATTTAAGTTATAAAAATTCTCTATTAAGAATGAATAAATAGTGAGCTGATAGACTCATGATCGTGAATCTTTCTGATTGCTTTTGCAAACAGATCAGCCACTGATAATACTTTGATTTTATCAGAAGGCTTATCCTTCTTTAATGGTAAAGTGTCAGTAACCACAAGCTCTTCCAATATAGACTGATCTATGTTTTCGTAAGCCTTGCCGGAAAGTACCGGGTGAGTTACTACTGCTCTTACAGAGTTGGCACCGTTATCTTTCAATAACTGAGCAGCTTTACACATCGTGCCACCTGTATCGATAAGGTCATCAATCATGACCACATCTTTGCCTTTTACATCACCAATAAGTCTCATAGAAGCTACCTCGTTGGCACGCTCTCTATGCTTATCACAAACCACTAGCTCTGCATCAAAAAACTTAGCAAAACTTCTGGTTCTTTTTACGCCACCTACATCAGGTGAGGCGAAAATGATATTTTTTAAATTGAGTGACCTTAAATAAGGGATAAATATTGCTGAACCATCTAAATGATCTACAGGAATATCGAAAAACCCTTGAATCTGATCAGCATGTAAGTCGCATGTCATAATACGATCAGCGCCTGCAGCAGATAAAAGATTAGCCATCATTTTAGCTGCAATAGCAACTCTTGGCTTGTCTTTTCTATCTTGTCTGGCATAACCAAAGTATGGGACAACCACTGTTACATACTTGGCGCTGGCTCTTTTGGCAGCGTCAATCATGAGTAGAAGTTCCATGAAGTTATCGGCAGGAGGGAAGGTTGACTGAATTAGAAATACATCGCAACCTCTTACTGACTCTGTGAAAAATGGAGACATCTCTCCATCGCTAAATTCTTGTAAAGTTACTTCTCCCAGTGGCTTGCCGTATGATTCGGCAATGGAGTTTGCCAGGTACTTAGTTGATTTTCCGGAGAAAATTTTAACTGATGACATAACTTTACATTTTGCTTTAAACAATTAAGCGGTCTCGATAATTATCGAGACCGCCTTTTGTTGCCCGACTAGGGCTCGAACCTAGACTCTTCTGGACCAAAACCAGACGTGTTGCCAGTTACACCATCGGGCAGTATTTCAAAAAGTACGTGACTCAAATAGCCTTGTCTTTTCTTATCCCCCTCAAATTGGGATGGCAAAGGTAAAATTATTTTTGAAAAAAAGTAAAAGAGGTTTAAAAAAAATTACAAAGTTTTTTCACCCTGCTTTCTAAGCTCTTGTTGGCGCTTTAAAAAGTCTTGAGAGAAGAACTGATACTTATTTAAAATCGACTTTACAGCATTTTGTACGTCTCTACTATCGGCCAAATCTACTGAGTTATATTTGTCAGTAGCATAGCCCTGCCAGATCGAAGCATTTTGTCTTCTATCAAAAAACTGAATAAACACAGTGCCCTTGCTTATAGCAAAGTTTTGTTTGTTGTAATCGAGATCCCGATCAGGGCGTTTTACCCAGTCTTCAATCTTTGGTTGGTTATAACCTCTAAGACTAAGGCTGTCTATAAATACACTAAATGAAAGCAATAAATCAGGTTTCCTTTCTTTTTGGCGATAACCTAAAAACTTCATGTGCGACTCTATTGAGCTCGAAATTAGGTTCTTTAATTGGCTATTGCCGAAATTTCTAACATCATTTTGTACCACAAAGTCATAGGTGTCGTACTTGTCGAACCTACCCCGATAACTATAATCGTATTCTACAGGTAATTCCTGCTGTAGAAAGCAACTTGAAGTGAGTGTAAAAACCAGGAAAAAGATGAGTGTGTATTTAGAGGCAGTCATAAGGTAGAAGTTAACTTATTGATGCACAATAAACAACAGAATCTTTTCTAAAGTTTTTTAAATGTCAGTTGGGCTACATAAGCTGTGTTTAGTGTGCCTTTATCCACTCTCTGGCATTCACAAATGCCTCGAGCCAAGGGGTTACTTCATCTTCTTTTCTATCAGCTGGGTAATCGGCCCAATTCCACGGATATAGCGATCTCTCGATATGTGGCATAATAGCTAAATGTCTGCCATCATGAGAGGCAACCGCAGCAGTTGCAAAGTCAGACCCATTAGGGTTTCCCGGATAAGCTTTGTAGCTATAAGCACTTACAATATTGTAATCTTCTGCATTGCCGGGTAAAACAAATTTGCCTTCTCCGTGAGCAAGCCATACGCCTAATTTAGACCCTTGTAAAGAGCTTAACATTACCGTGTTGTTGGCAGGCACGTCCAGGTTAATAAAAGACGATTCGAACTTATGAGAGGCATTGTGATGCATCTTAGGATGATCTTTCATCTCAGGGTACAAAAGACCAAGCTCCATCATCAACTGGCAGCCATTGCAAACCCCAAGGCTTAGCGTGTCTTTTCTCTTATAGAAATTATCTAACGCTTCTTTTGCTCTTTCATTATATAGAAAAGCTCCTGCCCAACCTTTGGCAGAACCTAAAACATCTGAGTTTGAAAAACCACCAACAAAAACCAGGAAGTTGATATCTGAAAGATCTTCTCTGCCACTTATGAGGTCAGTCATATGGACATCCTTCACATCAAAACCTGCGAGGTGCATGATCCAAGCCATCTCTCGATCACCATTTACGCCTTTCTCTCTTATGATAGCCGCTTTCAAACCTGTAGGTTTCTTTCGGTTGATATCTATGCCGTAAGTTGACAACTGGCCTGTAAATGACTCAGGAAACTTATAGTTAAGTGCTTGCTTCTTATAATTGTCAAATCGCAGTTGAGCGTGCTCTTCACCACTTTGTTTTTTGTCTAGTAAGTAGGATGTCTTAAACCAAACATCCCGCATTACCTCGATATCAAAACTAATTGATTCGTTAATGGTGAGTTTTCTGCTAGAAGAAGGCTGACCGATGATGTGATATTCTATCTTATTGTTTCTTAGTATATCTATGGCCTTATTGCCCTCTGGTATTTGTAAAATAACCCCAGGCTTTTCGCTAAAAAGTACTTTTATTAAATCTTTCTCATCGATGCTGCTTAGGTCTATATCAATGCCACCATCTGTGGTTGGAAATGCCATTTCTAATAAGGCTGTAACCATACCTCCGGCTGAGATATCATGACCTGCTAGAACTAACTCGTTCTTAATGAGTTGCTGCACTGTTTCAAAGCAGTTTTTGAAATAAGTAGGATCTGTTATGGTTGGCGCTTGAGCACCTAATTTGTTGATGATTTGACCAAAAGAACTTCCCCCAAGGTGAAAAGCATCTTTAGAAAAGTCTATGTAAACGATTTGAGATTCAGGATCGTCAATCAGGCAAGGGCTGGTGATTTGATTTAGATTATTGACTTCACCCACGGCACTGATGATAACTGTACCGGGTGAATACACCGTTTTGCCCTCAGGATATTTTTGAGTCATCGATAGAGAGTCTTTACCCGTGGGGATGTTTATACCCAAATCTCTGGCAAACTGACTTACACCTTCAACGGCCTCATACAGTCTGGCATTTTCACCTTCATTTTTTGCTGGCCACATCCAATTGGCGCTTAATGAAACTCCTTTTAGCCCATGTGTTAATGGAGCCCATAACAGATTTGTTAGCGCTTCAGCTATCGATAACTTAGATCCCGCATCAGGATCAACCAGCGCTGAAACCGGAGCGTGACCTATTGAGGTAGCGACACCCGTGGTACCTTTGTAGTCCATGGCCATAACAGCGACATCGTTCAAAGGCAGCTGTATCGGTCCACATGTTTGCTGTTTTGCCACCTTACCGGTAACCGATCTGTCGACCTTGTTTGTTAACCAATCTTTACAAGCTACGGCTTCGAGCTGTAAAACTGCCCTCAGGTAGGTGTTAAGATGTTCGTTATTATAAGTAAGGTCTTCGAAAGATGATTTTTTTGTTTGGTCTTCTAAAATTGTTTTAGGTGAGGAGCCAAACATGTGCGAAAGATCCCAGTCAATCGGATTTTTGCCAGTTTTCTTATTCTCAAATTTGAAATGACCATCTCCTGTTACATCGCCAACAGCATACATTGGTGCTCGCTCCCTTTTGGCCACTTCTTCTAGAATGTGTAGGTCTTTCTCATGCATAACCAGCCCCATACGTTCTTGTGATTCGTTACCGGCAATTTCTTTGTCTGAAAGTGTTGGGTCTCCTACAGGTAGCTTGTTGATGTCGATAGTGCCACCTGTTTCTTCAACCAATTCAGAAAGACAGTTGAGGTGACCTCCGGCTCCATGGTCGTGTATCGATACAATCGGATTATGGTCGCTTTCTGCCATTGCCCTAATGGCATTCATCGCACGTTTTTGCATTTCCGGGTTTGAGCGTTGTATGGCGTTAAGCTCGATAGAGTTGCCAAACTCACCTGTGGCGACAGAAGATACTGCACTACCTCCCATGCCAATTCTATAATTATCACCGCCAAGAACGACTATCTTATCACCCTTCTTTGGTGTTTCTTTCAGGCTGTCGGACATTTTGCCGTATCCTATACCACCGGCCAGCATAATCACTTTGTCAAAACCGTAGGTTTTGTCAGCTTCTTCATGTTCAAAAGTGAGTACACTCCCACAGATTAGTGGCTGTCCAAACTTATTACCAAAATCGCTGGCACCGTCTGAGGCTTTGATCAATATATCCATAGGAGATTGATAAAGCCACTTTCTTTCTTTAACAGCTTTTTCCCAGTCTCTATCTTCTTCCAGCCTGCTATAAGATGTCATGTATACAGCTGTGCCAGCAAGCGGTAAACTTCCTTTGCCTCCGGCCAGGCGGTCTCTTATTTCTCCACCAGAGCCGGTTGCAGCTCCATTAAATGGCTCTACAGTAGTGGGGAAGTTGTGCGTTTCGGCCTTTAAGCTTATGACTGTATCAATTTCTTTCGTCTCAAAAAAATCTGCTTTGTTTTGCGAACGAGGGGCAAATTGCTCAGCAACCGGGCCTTTGATGAAAGCTACATTATCTTTATAAGCAGATACAAGTAGGTTGTGATTTTCTTCTGAGGTGAGTTTTATTAACTTGAATAGTGATTTGTCTTTAGGCTTACCGTCAATGACAAACTGGCCATTAAAAATCTTGTGTCTGCAATGCTCAGAGTTGACCTGTGAGAAACCAAATACTTCGCTATCAGTAAGTTTTCGGCCAAGTTTTTCACTTACGCCATTAAGGTAGTCAACCTCTTCATCACTCAAAGCCAATCCTTCGGCAGCATTGTAACTGGCAATATCTTCAATCTCGATTACTTCATCGGGAGCATGTTTGATGGTGAAGATTTCCTGATTAAGGCCCTGGTATAAGACCTCTAACATGGGGTCATGTGTTACGTCAGGTGAGTCTACCTGATGAAATTTTTCGATTCTTTCTATCCCGGAGATGCCCATGTTTTGCGTAATCTCTACAGCGTTGGTACTCCAGGGAGTGATCATCTCCTTTCGGGGGCCAATAAAATGACCGCTTAAATTTTCTTTTTCACTTAGCGTAGCCCCTCCAAAGAGCCACTTGAGTTTGTCAGCATCGTGTGCTTCAAGGTTGTTGACTGATACTGCATAAACGATGTCTTCTGGAGCGAGAAAGAATTTGATCATGAATTGGCGGTTTGAAATGGTCTAATTTTTCACCCGCAAAAGTAAGTAAATTTCAGAAATAGAAAGTCAGGATTTCTAAATCAGAAGTACTTTTCGTAATTCTTATCGTCAGACCAAAATTCCAGGCATTTTTGAATGTGCGACTCTCTGAAGTCTTCATCTTTTTTCAGCTCTTTCCAATCGCCCATGCCGAGTGTTTCGCAGAGTTTGAAAAATCTATCACCTTGCCCTCTCTTTTTATCCATAACCATGGCACTGAGTAATGGCCTGCCGGCTTCGTGCTCATCAGTAGAAATTTCATCCAAAATTTCTCCTAGTAGCTGTTTCTCATGTCTTATGTCCATATTCAGGCCAAGCTCACACTGGTTGATGAGTCTACGATAAGGTATAGGGCTACTTTCTGTTCTACACAATTGGATAAGTTTATTTCTTATTCTGGAATTCATTGGTTAAGCGTAGTAAATTTTTTTGGTTTAATCCGGTTAAATTATCCGATTTTTCGGCTAAATCAAAACTTATCTATCAATTCAGGCGTTTCAGCCACATTTTTTATAAGGTCATTATGTCCAGAAGAGATGATGTGGGCGTCATGGTTAGGAAGCTTGTCAAGCAATCTTTTCATTCCTTTATGAGTAATGATTTTATCGTACTTTCCTAGGATCATGATCAGGTTAATTGAGTGCTCATTAATATTCTGAGCAATCATATTCATGTCAAAAGTAAAATCTTTGAACGTGACCCAGCTATAAAATACACGCCTTCTTTTCTTTTTAGAATTCATTTGGCTGAGCGCAAATTTTGAAATGCCTTTATCGACTACGCCTAGTTGTTTAAACAGGTTAAGTATATTATAAAACCTCTTGGGTTTTACAATCATGCTTCTAAAGTAGCTTCTAAAAACGTAAGGGTAGGTAGCCAGACTATACCACATGCTGGTTTTGATGCCATCGGGTGCAAGCAAAATGAGCTGGTCGATTTTTGGAGCGAAAGACTCTGCTATAGATAGTGCAAATTTTCCTCCCATGCTAAAGGCCAGAAGTGAAAACCTATCGACCTTGTTTGCCTCCAATAGTCTGTCAACAATTTCTGTCCATTGCTTTTTACTTAAAGTATCTCCAGCCGGCCAGTAACTGTTCCCATGAAAGAAAAGGTCTACACTGATGATCATATGGGTTTCTGATAATTTATTGGCGATAATGTTAAATGCTGATGCATCCTGTCCAAATCCATGAAAAGCTAAAAATATTTGATTTCCGCTGCCATACACATTGTAATTGAGCCTGTAGCTGTCGGTAGATATTTGCAATTGTTTATTAGCGGTCATTTTTATCTGCCCTCGCATCTGGCTTCCCCTCTTTATAGTTGTAGTAGATTCGTTGTGTAGGGTAGGCGAAGTCAATATCATTACATTGACTGAATTTTTTTAGTACATCTTTCCAAATGGCGTCTTCGGTAACTCGTCTCTTATTGGGTACGCACAAGTACCTCATAGAAAGCAATACACCACTATCTTTTACAGCAGTATAAACTATTGGGTCTAGTGTGCGATAATAAATCATAAATTTTTTGGAAGCCTCCAGTAATTTTCCCTCGGCCTCTTTAGTAAAATGTGCACAGTGCCTACCAACGATTTCTTCCAGAAGTTTTTTTGCTCTTTCCCAGTTAGATTCAAAGGTCACAAGCACACCAATTTCGTTCCAGATATGGCTAAATCCCTGGTTATAATTAATCTGGCTTTCTGTAAACACCTTGCCATTGGGTATATGAATTATGCGCCCTGTACTTTGGTCTGCATCTACCCATTTGCCTATTTCATTGATTGTAAATTGAAAAAATCTGATGTCAATTACATCTCCGGAGTGGTCGCCAATTTGTACACGATGGCCTACATCAAATGGTCTTCTGATGAGAATGAAAAGCCAGCCGGCAAAATTGGTGATGGGATCTTTGAGTGCAATGGCCAGGCCTGCTGAAAGTAAACCGAAAAAGGTTGCCAGAGAATCTATTTGCTTAATCCAAATTGTGCTGATGAGTACAAGGCCGGAAATGACAGTGATGTATTTTATAGCGTTTCGCCAATAATAGCGCACTTTAGGCTCTTGGATTCTGGCAAATATCAGCTGTAAAGCGATTATTCTAAAGCCCCATAAAAGCATTATCACAGCCAATGACATCAGTAGCCTTGTCTCTAAAGGAGAAGTGTTGAGATGACTGATTATCCATTCTTCAATTGTTGCTTCGGTCATATTTTTCTAGCCGGGTTCTGTCAAATATATAAAATGTGATATCACGATTGTCGTAAATCCGCTAAAAAGTGATGATAGCGCAGTTTAGGCCTCATTTAATTAGAAGTAAAAATTTTTAGAAAAATTCGAAACAATAGAATGGCCGGGCACGTTAAAAACTCCTAACTCATCGGAAACTTTGGTTGTTCAAATAGTTTCCATAGTTTTGCGATGAAAATTTTAACAATGTGGAAGAAGTAAAGAAAAGAATAGTCATAGGTGCCTCGGAGCTGTTTCATAAATACGGCATTCGTAGTGTTTCTATGGATGATATAGCCCGTCACTTAACCGTATCTAAGAAGACAATCTATCAATATTTTAAAGATAAAGATGAGATCGTAACGCTCACTTTGCGTGCGCACATGGAAATGGAAATGAAAGAATATGACGAGGTATTTGAAGTAGCCACCAATGCGGTGGAGGAATTAGCCCTCGTTTCTAAATGCATGCGGAAGGATTTTAAAGACATGAATCCGTCTTTGCTATTTGACATGCAAAAATACCATCCGGGTGCCTGGAAGATATGGTTAGATTTTAAAAATGAGTTTATAAAAGACCATGTAGTAAGCAACCTCAAACGTGGGATCGAGGAAGGATATTTTAGAAAAGACATCGATGTTGAGGTGATGGCCATTTTTAGAGTAGAGCAGGTGCAGCTTGCTTTTGATGATAGTGTGTTTCCTTCCGATCAATTTGATTTCAAAAAAGTGCAAATGCAGTTTTTTAATCATTTCGTGCATGGCATAGTCACTGAGAAAGGCCTGGAGTTATTTGAGGCTTATTTAGAGAAAACTTTACAACAAGAATAATATAACTAGTAATGAGATTTAAGGTAATAGCAAGTTTGCTAATGATTGGGCTTCACTACAGTGTGATGTCTCAAGAACAAAACCAGGTAGATTATACGCTGCAGGAATCTATTGATTATGCACTCGAAAATAATACGAGTATTATAAACAGTGCTTATGAAAAAGAAATCGCTGAAACTCAGGTTGGAGAAACATTGAGTCAGGGATTGCCACAGGCTAATGTAGAAGCAGGCATCAACTACAATTTTGAGCCACAAAAATCGCTTATTGACATTAGTACTTTTGATCCTAGTGTACCTGAGGGTACGGAGCAAGAGGTTAGTTTTCAGCAGAGATACGATGGTAATATAAATCTTAATGTAAGGCAGCTCATTTTTGATGGGTCATTTTTCGTAGGCCTTCAGGCCTCTAAAACCTTTAAAGAACTATCCTCTAAAGAGCACATTAAAACTAAAATTGATGTGGTAGAGGCAGTTTCTAAAGCTTATTACAATGTGCTGGTGACTGAGGAAAGGTTTGACCTGCTTCAGGCTAATTTAAGTAGACTAGATACATTGCTGGAAGAGACTTCTCTCATGTTTGAGAATGGTTTTGCCGAAAAAATTGATGTGAGCAGACTTAAGGTGCAATACAACAACCTGAAGGTACAATACGATAATACTGAGGAGTTATTAAAAGTGAGCAAAGACTTACTCAAATTTCAAATGGGTATGCCAATAGGGCAACCTATTATGTTATCGGATAATCTGGATGAGATTACACTTAATACTACACTTGGCGATGATTTTGACTACTCTCAGCGTATAGAGTACTCTCAGTTACAAACCAACCAGGCTTTGGTTAATCTGGATATGAAAAATAATAAGGTGAAATATTTACCTACGCTCTACGCTAATTTTAATTATGGTTATAACACACAGACGAGCCAGTCAGATCAGTGGTTTCAGAGCGATAGATGGCTAAACTACGGATTTGTAGGAGCAACCTTAAGCGTACCCATTTTTGATGGCTTCTTAAAGTCAAACAAGATTCAGAAGAATAAAATCGAGGCCAAGCAAATCCAGGAGTCTTTTCAGGAATTAGAAAATTCTATTGACCTGCAGATCAGACAGACAAAAATTAACATGAACAATGCGCTAGACGAAATGGCTGCTCAAAAAGAAAACATGGAGCTGGCTAAAGAGATCTACGATGTAACTAAAATAAAATACCAGGAGGGTGTAGGCTCCAATTTTGAAGTAGTTGAGGCCGACACTGAGTACAAAGAAGCACAAACCAATTATTACAATGCCTTGTACGATGCCCTCGTAGCCAAGGTTGAATTAGAAAAAGCTTACGGCAAATTATTAGACAAGAATTAAAAGAAAGAAATAGATGACAATTACAATGCAAAAATTGCTTTTAGTAGCTACAGTAGTATCACTAATTAGCGCATGCTCTAGCAAGGAGGTCGACTCTGTAGAGGCTCTTGTAGCTGATGGTAACATGGAAGATATACGTGCAAAGAGAAAGGAGTTATCTTCCCGACAAAAGCAGCTAGAAAAAGAAATCTCTCTTTTAGATTCTGCCATAGATAGTAAGAAAGAAAATACCAATTTACCATTAGTAACAGCCTTTGAGGCTCATGCTAATGAGTTTTATCACTATGTTGAGCTTCAGGGTGATGTCACTACCAAGCAAAATGTATTGATTTACCCGGAAGCTTCAGGCCTTTTAGTTGATGTACGTGTAGAGGAAGGTGAGCGAGTGAAGAAAGGTCAGTTGCTGGGCATTATTGATGACGGTGGCTTAAGAAGTCAGTTGATTCAAATGGAGGCTCAATTAGCTTTGGCTAAAACTACTTTCGAACGCCAAAAAAGACTATGGGATCAGAAAGTTGGCTCGGAAATACAGTTTTTAGAAGCAAAGACTAACTACGAGTCGCAAAAAAATGCAGTTGACCAAATGAGAAGTCAGCTCGATAAATTTAGAGTAAAGGCACCATTTTCAGGGATTATAGACGATGTGATTAAAGAGCAGGGTACAGTTGTATCTCCAGGCCCGGGCTCTGAAATATTCAGAATTATAAACCTAACAGATATGTAC
Source organism: Fulvivirga aurantia (assembly GCF_009711475.1). GTDB lineage: Bacteria > Bacteroidota > Bacteroidia > Cytophagales > Cyclobacteriaceae > Fulvivirga > Fulvivirga aurantia. The sequence goes on along the minus strand of NZ_SMMD01000925.1, from coordinate 5,301 downwards.
CTCGAAGTACTCGTGCCGGAAACATACCTAACCAGCGTGGTGCCGGGCAAGCGCGTAAAAGTACATTTCCCGATTCTTAACGATACCATCGATACGAAGGTGAAGGAGACAGGAAACTTCATTAACCCAAACAACAGGTCATTTAACGTAAGAGTACCAGTGCCAAACAAGGAAGGCAAAATAAAGCCAAACCTTACAGCCAAGGTATTGATCAACGACTATTACCAGGAGGAGGCTATTCTTATACCTCAGAGTGTAATATCTGAAAATGCAGAAGGTGATCAATATGTATATGCTGTGGCTGAAGATGACAAAGGCCAGACCGCTACGGTAAAAAGAAGAATTATTGAAACCGGCAAAACACAAAACGGTAAAGTAGAAATCACATCCGGTATTTCTGATGGCACTAGAATTATTCTAGAAGGAGCCAGAAGTGTAAAAGACGGGCAATTAGTGAAGATCTTAAAGAACTAAACTATGAGTGAAGAAAAGAAAAATAAAAAAGTAGATAAGGAGTTCCGATTGTCCTCGTGGGCGATCGACAACCCCTCTGTGATCTACGTAATGATTGCCTTGTTTTTGATTATAGGTTTCTCTTCCTATTTATCAATGCCAAGAGAAGATTTCCCTGAAATCAAAGAAACGAAGATATACATCAGTACCCCGTTTCCGGGTAATACTGCTGAAGATATAGAGCGACTTATCACAGACCCTCTGGAAGATGAATTGAAGAATGTGAGTAATCTGGTTGAGATTACCAGTACCTCACAGGAAGATTACTCAATAATTACGGTAGAGTTTGATGAGGATATAACCGTTGAGGCTGCAAAGCAAAAGGTAAAAGATAAGGTAGACTCAGAAAAAGCAGGTGAAGATTGGCCGCTATTCAATAATGCCAAGGTGGAGCCCAATGTATTCGACCTTAATATGTCTGAGGAGATACCGATTATGAATATCAATATCTCTGGCGACTACCCTGTTGATAAACTCAAGGAATTTGGTGAGTACCTGGAAGACGAGATTGAAGATCTCCAGGAAATAAAAGGGGTTGATATACGTGGAGCTCAGGAAAAAGAGGTTGAGGTTGCAGTTGATATTTACAAAATGATGGCTGCTAAGGTGAGCTTCAATGATGTTATTCAGGCTATCGGTAATGGAAACATGACCATGTCAGCCGGTAACATTAAGTCAAGCGGGCAGCGTAGAACGATCCGTATTCTTGGGGAAATTGACAAGCCGCAGGAGTTACGCAATTTTGTTGTAAAAACAGAGAATGATGCGCCTGTTTACCTTAAAGATATAGCCACTGTAAGTTTCGATGAAGAAGATAAAACTACCTATGCACGAGAGTTTGGTCATAGCGTAGTGATGCTTGACGTGAAAAAGCGTGCAGGTAAAAATATGATCGAAGCCGTAAATCAGGCAAAAGAAATTATCAAAGAAGCACAAGCTAATGTATTCCCTCAGGATCTGGATATTACGATATCAAACGATTCTTCAGCGCGTACGCTAAACCAGGTAAGCGACCTGGTCAATAATATCATCTTTGGTATTATACTCGTGGTTACGGTATTAATGTTCTTCCTCGGGTTTAGAAATGCACTCTTTGTTGGTTTTGCTATCCCGATGTCGATGTTCATGTCATTTGCCATTTTATCTACTCTGGGTTATACACTCAATACCATGATTTTATTTGGCCTTATTATGGGGCTTGGTATGCTCGTAGATAACGGTATCGTGGTAGTTGAAAATGTGTATCGATTAATGGAAGAAGAGGGGCTTACCAGAATTCAGGCTGCCAAAAAAGGTATTGGTGAAATTGCTTTTCCTATAATTATATCTACTGCAACTACAGTGGCTGCATTCGTGCCGCTAGGCCTATGGCCGGGTTTGTTTGGGCAGTTTATGATCTATTTCCCAATTACACTTTCGGTGGTATTAGGCTCATCGTTGTTCGTAGCCATTTTTATGAACTCAATGCTTGTATCCCGATTTATGGAAGTTGGTGATAAGGAGCTTACGCGAAAGCAGTTGATCAGGCTTACCATTATTTTAGTAGGCTTAGGTGTATTTATCATTTTTGTTGGTGGACCGGTAAGAGCACTGGGTACACTCATGATATTTACTGCCGTCATGTTCTGGTTGTATAAATATGTGATTAAAAAATCTGCAAACAGATTTCAGCGCAAGACATTAGTTCGTTTTGAAAACTGGTATGAAAGAAGAGTGGCTCATGCAGTCAGAGGTGGAAATGTGTATTTCTATGCAGGGGGTATCATTCTATTCTTTGTAGCAGTAATGATAGGCTTTGGTATTTCATTGGGTACGCAACGAACAAAAGTGGAATTCTTCCCTGATAATATTCCTAACCAAATTATTGTGTACATCGAGTACCCACAAGGTACTGCCATTGAGAAGACGAATCAAATTACAAAAGAGATTGAAAACAGGGTGTATGATGTGATCAACGATCCTGAATACATCGAAGATGGCCGAAATTTCCTGGTAGAGTCTTCTGTTTCTCAGGTTGGTGAGGGTGCAGGTAATCCACAAACTGATGGAGGATCTAATGCAGAAATGCCTCACAAAGCCAAAATCACCACATCGATGCGTGAGTTTAAGTTTAGACAAGGCAAAGACACAGAAAAACTTAGGCTAAAAGTACAGGAAGCGCTCGAAGGTATTTATCCGGGTGTGGCAATTTCTGTTGAGAAAGATGCCGCTGGTCCACCTGCAGGTTATCCTATCAATATCGAGCTGGAGGGTGACGACTATGATGAGCTCATTGTGACCGCTGAGAAAATGCGTAACTACATCAATACTAAAAATATAGCTGGTATTGAAGAGTTGAAGATCGATGTAAACAAAGGCAAGCCAGCCATGCAGGTTGTTGTTGATCGAGAAAAAGCCGGAGAGCTCGGTGTATCTGTCGGTCAGGTTGGTAGTCAATTGAGGCGCTCACTATTTGGTGAGAAAGCCGCTGTGTATAAAAAAGATGGTGAAGATTATGACATCAATGTGAGATTTAACGAAGACCTTCGTTATAATAAAAGTGCACTCTTCAATCAAAATATCATCTTTAGAGATCAGTCTACGGGCAGAATCAAAGAGATACCTGTCTCTGCTGTAGCTAAACAAAAGAACACTTCATCTTTTAGTGCGATTAAGCATAGAGATACAGAGCGTGTGGTTACAGTTTACTCTGGTTTAAAGCCTGGGTTTACAGACGCAGGAGCCATTGTTTCTGAGATAAAGGAAGAAATGAAAGAGTTTCAAGAACAGCCTCAAGGTGTAGAAATTGACTACACAGGGCAGATCGAAGAGCAGAATAAGCAAATGAATTTCCTTGTAGGAGCATTCTTTTCAGGTCTCGGCCTAATTGCGCTGCTATTGGTATTCCAGTTTGGAGGTATTTCAAAGCCATTAATTATTATGCTGGCTATATTCTTAAGCTTTATAGGTGTGTTTGGGGGCTTGATTATTACTGGTTGGTCATTCGTAATTATGATGACAATGATGGGTATTATCTCACTGGCAGGTATTGTGGTAAACAATGGAGTGGTATTACTTGACTATACGCAACTCCTAATTGATAGGAGAAAAGAAGAAAAAGGCCTCGATCGCACAGATTTTCTCAATAAAGATGAGGTAAGTCAACTCGTGATAAGAGGAGGTAAAGCCAGGCTTAGACCGGTAATCCTTACTGCGATTACAACAGTACTTGGTCTTATTCCTTTGGCAATCGGATTGAATATTGATTTCTTCTCATTATTCACGCAGTTTGACCCACAGATATACCTGGGAGGTGATAATGTTATTTTCTGGGGGCCTTTGGCATGGACAGTTATTTTCGGTCTTATCGTAGCAACATTTTTAACACTTATCATTGTGCCGGTGTTGTTTACAATAGTATACAGGATCAAGTATGCAATTTTTGCAAAGAAGGAGAAGAAAAAGAAGGCGAAGAAAGAGGTATACGTGCCCGAACCTGAGCCAGTGGCTTAAAATAGAATACGTTGAATAAATTATTGATAATTCCGCTCATTCTTGGGCTCTTATTTCTGGTAGACTGGTATGTTTATAATGGCATATCGGTACTACTTAGAAATAGTACAGAAACCGCTAAGAATATATTAAAATACGTTTACTGGGGGATAACAGCGATCACTTTTGTTACCATCCTGGTTTATAATTTCGGTAACCCTGATTGGTTTAAGGGCTCATCAAGAAGTTTGATTTTTACCGGCATTTTCATCAACTATTTCTCCAAGTTATTTGGTGTGTTGTTCTTGTTGGTGGATGACATTGTTAGACTTGGTAAGTGGGTAGCTTCACAATTTAGCAACCCCGAGCCTACTGGTGGAGGAAATAAAATCACAAGGTCAGACTTTTTGGTGAAAACCGCTGTTGTGGCTGGTAGTGTACCTTTTCTTGCAATGAGCTGGGGTATTATCTCAGGTGCACATGATTACCGCATCCGCAGAAAGACAGTTTATCTTTCAAATTTACCCAAAGCTTTTGATGATATTAAAATCGGCCAGCTGTCTGATATCCACTCAGGAAGCTTCTTTAATAAAACAGCGGTACAGGGTGGAATAGACCTGTTTATGAAAGAAAAGCCTGATCTGGCATTTTTTACTGGAGACCTTGTAAACAATGAAACAAAGGAGGTAGAAGACTATATCAATATCTTTAATAAAGTAAAGGCACCACTAGGTGTCTATTCTACCACAGGTAATCACGATTATGGTGATTATAAAAATTGGTCATCTCAAAAGGCTAAAGTGCAAAACTTTGAAAATCTCAAAGAGGCTCACCGTCTAATGGGTTATGATCTGCTCATGAATGAGAATCGCATAATTGAAGAAAGTGGAGAGAAGCTGGCTATTCTTGGTGTAGAAAACTGGGGAGCAGGGAGATTTGCAAAATATGGTAAGCTAGATGAGGCTTATAAAGGCAGCGAAGAGGCAGCGACAAAACTTTTGCTTTCTCATGATCCTAGTCATTGGGATGCACAGGTAAAACCTAATCATCCGGATATCGATCTGATGTTTGCCGGCCATACACATGGCTTTCAGTTTGGGGTTGAGTTGGGAGATTTTCAATGGAGTCCTTCGCAGTATGCTTACAAGCAATGGGCGGGACTTTATTCCGAAAATGATCAACACCTCTATGTAAACCGAGGCTTTGGCTATATAGGGTACCCAGGTCGTGTGGGTATGCCACCGGAGATTACAATCATTACATTAAAAAGGAAGGCCTAAGCCTTCCTTTTTTTTGTTGATTTAGATTTGATAAATA
>NZ_SMMD01000014.1 GCF_009711475.1 Fulvivirga aurantia | reverse complement strand
GACCTTCGCGAGAAGCAAGAGCAGCCGGTAGTATCAGTTAATTTTAAGCGAGTACTTGCTAGAGTGCTCAAGTATTGGTATTTACTGGTTGTGAGTGCAATTATAGCACTTTCAATAGCTCATCTAGTAAATAGATATGCTACTCCCATTTATCCCGTAACAGCTTCTATTATTATACGAGAAAGTGAAGAAAATGCGGGAGCTAAATTTCTTTATGACAATTCAC
>NZ_SMMD01000026.1 GCF_009711475.1 Fulvivirga aurantia | reverse complement strand
TTACTCTATTATCTACGTATCTGGTGTTTAGACCGCGTGGTAGAAATGTCGCTTGAGACCAAAGAAGGTATTGACGGCATTTATTACTTGCTTGATAAACTCGCTGATGGCTTTGAGAAAAATCCCGGAATGATATTGAGCCTTATCAGCTACATGATTTCATTACCACGACCCCCTGCACCTTTTCCATTAAAGAAAGTCGAAAGACAATTGCTTTATCCAAATTTTGAAACCATAGACCAGGTTGAGCTATTATCTA
>NZ_SMMD01000148.1 GCF_009711475.1 Fulvivirga aurantia | reverse complement strand
TTATAACAGATGTAGCAGATAGAAGAGACGTCTTGCATCAAAGATTAACTGTTCCTAAAGCCTTTATACGATTCAATGGTTATGGCCTCATTCAAAGTGATTATGATCGGCTCGATCAATGGGTGACTCGGTGTAAAGCGTGGATTGAATCCGGTCTTGAAGAACTATACTTTTTCGGACATCAGGAAAATGAGGCACATACCCCGGTAACCTGTGATTATTTTATTAAAAGGCTTAATGAAGCATGCGGCCTTGATATCAAACGACCCACATTTATCGATCAAGCTTAAACTGGATTAATCTCTCTGGCTAAAAAGTCCGTGTAGTTCAACATCAATCTTTCTTACTATTTCAGAAAAATCATCTGGATTGGCTACAAAATCGATGTCATTAACATCAATAATTAGTTTTTTACCATTGTCGTAAGTGTCAATCCACTCAGTATAATGTTGATTAAGGTTTTTTAAGTAATCGATTCTAATCGCATTCTCATAATCCCTTCCTCTTTTTTCTATCTGCTTTACGAGTTTAGGAATATCAGCTCTTAGATAAATAAGTAAGTCAGGTGATTCTACATGCTGAATCATAGACTCAAAGAGGGTGAGATAGCTGGAGTAATCTCGATCGTTTAGAAACTTTGATTTATACAGGTTGGCTGCAAAAATATAAGCATCTTCATAAATGGTGCGATCCTGCACCGTGGTAATATTACTTTCTC
>NZ_SMMD01000234.1 GCF_009711475.1 Fulvivirga aurantia | reverse complement strand
GATATAAGCAGGTAAACCAACGTAAAAACCCCAGAAACACATATAATTTCTACCAATCGAGATGCTTCAACGTATATTGTCAAGAAATATGTGGGTAGCGAGGCACATATAAGGCTAAAGACGGTCACTTTTAAATTTACAACTTGCTCCTTCAAAGTCAAGTCAATCAATTTGGCGGCAGTAGTAAATACAGGATAAAAATTAATTATTTGAGCTGCAAGCAGTCCATATGCCACGCCCATTAAGCCATCGACATAAAGTCCAACCACTATGCCCAATATAATTACAGATTTAGAAAACAAACCTACCTTAAAAGCCAAGCCTGGTCTACCTTGAGACAAATAAATGGTTGCATTAACAGTTAGGACAGACTGCACCATCCCTAAAAGTCCAAATATCTTCATTAGTGGTACCATCGCCACCCACGCATGGCCTAATAGAATAAGAACTAAATTTTCAGCTTGGATAATGGCTAATGCCATAACTGGAAACACCACAAAGGCAGTGAGATGGGTTACTTTTAGGTAATAGGCCTTCACATCACTGACACTTGTTTGGATTAGCGAAAAGGATGGGAAAAGGACTTTTTTTATTACCTCACTAAAATTTTTGATTGGAAACAAAATAATACCATACGCCTTTGAATAAATACCGAGGCTGCTATCACCAATAAATTTACCGATAACAAAATTGTCAAAGTTTCGACTTAAGTAATTAAGAAAACTATTGGCTGTTACTTTAAAACCAAAACCTGCAAACTTTTTAAAACTTGATATACTAAAAACGAACTTGGGTTGCCATTTTATCTTAAAACCCAACAATATTACGCTAAGAATTTTCTGTGACAACAATTGACCAACAATAGCCCACACTCCGAAACCTTGTAATGCCATTGAAATAGCAACTCCAAAAGACAATAACCCTGATACGATTCTAAAAAGAGTTAACGTTTTAAAATCAATCACTTTAGTAAGCTGCACTCTCTGGGTTATATTGAAAGCGAGTATTATAAACTGAAGAGCCAAAATTTTAGTTAAAAGTACTAGTTCTGGTTTGTCATATAATTTTGCGATACCATAACTCCCAAAGAAGAAAACAATATAAATTAGGATAGAGACAAAA
>NZ_SMMD01000737.1:6098-6908 GCF_009711475.1 Fulvivirga aurantia | reverse complement strand
TGATCAGATCGAAATGGCGGATGCCTTAAGGTCTGACGGGAAAATATACGTGGTAGTAGGAGTGATTCTGGTTATTTTATTGGTACTCATAGGTTATATAGTAAAAGCCGATAAAAAGATATCTAAGCTTGAAAAGAGGCTCTCAAATGATGATATAAATCATGAGGTCTAAATGCCATTTGTGAATTAACTTTGCAGAAGCAAAAATAAGGGTATGAAAAAGTCACACATCATTGGAATTATTATTATCGGGGTAGCAATAGCTGTAATTATATCTACAGCAGGAGATGCCAGCAGCTATGTAAACTTTGACAAAGCTTATGAGATGGCTTCTAATGGTAATAATAATAGCATACATGTAGTTGGGGAGCTTAAGAAAAGTGCACAAGGAGATATCGTAGGAATACAACCATCCAATGATAAACTTTCTTTCAGTTTCTTAATGGTAGACGAAAATAAAAACGAACAAATAGTTTTCTACAATGAGCCTATGCCGCCAGATTTTAAAAGATCAGAAAAGGTAGTTGTTATTGGCTCATACAACGAAGATGTATTTGTGGCAGATAAAATTCTAATGAAGTGCCCTTCGAAATACCAGGAAAATACAGTGAAGGCAGAAATATAGACGCAGGGTTGAATGGTACATTATTTTATTGGTGATTTAGGACACTTATTTGTAATTGTAGCACTGATTAGTGCTTTTTTTTCGGCCTTCTCGTACTACAAGTCGGCTTCCAGAAAAGATTTAGCAGAACAAAATCTTTGGAAAGGGAATGGTAAAGTTGCCTTTTTCATTCACGCAGGTGCAGT
>NZ_SMMD01000737.1:0-5877 GCF_009711475.1 Fulvivirga aurantia | reverse complement strand
GGTATTGTTACTTGTCTTTTCGTAATTATTTATAATCATTACTTCGAGTACCATTACGCATGGAGTCACTCCTCAAGAAGACTTCCGACACATTATATGATTTCGTGCTTTTGGGAAGGACAAGAAGGTAGCTTTTTGTTGTGGATGTTTTGGCATGCACTATTAGGTGTAGTCGTGATTTTCACAAATAAATACTGGGAGGCTACAGTCATGACTGTTTTCTCTCTGGTACAGTTTTTCCTGGCCTCAATGATTTTAGGGGTTGTGATACCAGTAATTAATTTAAAAATTGGTAGCTCACCATTTATCTTGCTGAGAGACGCGATTGATGCTCCGATCTTTCAACAGCAACCGGACTTTGTGCCTAAAGACGGAACCGGACTTAACCCTCTATTGCAAAACTATTGGATGGTCATTCATCCGCCCACTCTATTTTTAGGCTTTGCCCTTACCGTAGTGCCTTTTGCTTATTGTATAGCTGGCCTTTGGAAAAAGAAATATAAAGAATGGATTCGCCCTGCTTTACCTTGGGCACTTTTTGGTGCAGCAGTACTTGGTGTAGGTATTCTTATGGGTGGCTATTGGGCATATGAAACGTTAAACTTTGGTGGGTATTGGAACTGGGATCCTGTAGAAAATGCTGTATATGTGCCATGGCTGTTTATGGTCGCTGCGATACACGTGATGATCACTTTTAAGAATAGCGAGACAGCACTTAAGGCCTCTGTGATTTTAGTAATTACGACTTTTATCTTAATTCTTTATTCTACATTCCTTACGAGAAGTGGTATTTTGGGAGACGCTTCGGTGCACTCATTTACCGACTTAGGCCTATCGGGTCAATTACTTGTTTACCTACTGTTCTTCACTATCGGTGCTATTGTTCTATGTGCTGTAAGATGGAAAAATCTACCAACCAGTGAAAAAGAGGCAAGTACTTACTCCAGAGAGTTCTGGATCTTTATAGGAGCCATTTCTTTATGCCTGATGGGCTTTCAGGTTTTAGTTCCGACATCAATTCCAGTTTATAATAGTATTATAGAAAGTTTTGGAGGTATTTCCAATATGGCGCCTCCTGCAGATCAGGTTGAATTTTATACAAAATCTCAATTATGGTTTGCGGTAGTAGTCGCATTACTCTCGGGTACTGGCCAGTTTTTCTGGTGGAAGAAGATGAGTAAAGAGACTTTACTAAGCCAACTTACTGTACCGTTGATATTAACTTTAATAATAAGCACAATTGCCATAGCTATCGGTGATATAGGAAAACCTTCGTACATCGTGCTTTTGGTTGCGGGAGTTTACACTGTAGTAGCAAATGCTAAAATTCTTTTTGGTTTACTAAAGTCCAGCCCTAAGCTCTCTGGTGGAGCAATTACACATATTGGTGTAGGTATGATACTTATTGGGATTTTGTATTCAGCCGGTTATTCGAAGGTTGTTTCACTCAATACTACAGGTATGCTTATCTCTAAAGATGCATCTACCGAGTTTAATAATGAAAATATCCTCCTTTTTATTAATGAGCCAAAATCAATGGCTGGTTATGAACTCAAATATCGTGGAGAGCGTGTAGAGGCCATAAATAGGGGTATTTATGTAGATCGAAATGATCTTGTAACGACAGCACAGCCACATTTGATGATTGCCAAGCGTGATGTTGAGGAGGAGGGTAATATAGTCATACAAAAAAATGATACAATTGAGATTTCTCCGGAAAATACGTTTTACGAAATAGAATATACCGACCAATCTGGCGAGGTATTTAAATTATATCCTAGAGCACAGGTAAATGAAGCTATGGGAGGCTTGCTCGCCTCACCTGATATAAAAAGGAACTTAAGTAAAGACCTTTATACACACGTTTCATCTATCAGAAATCCTACAGAAGAATCTGAATGGAGCGATTTGGAGGAATTTAAGATAAGCATGAATGAAAACTTCTTCGTAAATGATTACGTGGCTACAGTTGAGAAAATCGAACGTATCTCAGAAGTGCCAGGTGTCGATTTATCAGAAGAGGATGTGGCAATAAGGGTAGATATCAAAGTTTTGGGTGAAGAAAGAGAGTATATTGCCCAGCCTTTATTTCTCATAAAGAATAACTTGGTAGGTCGTATACCAGACGAAATTGGCGATCTTGGGCTGAGGTTAAACCTCATGAACGTACACCCTGAAACTGATAATTTTACAATTGGAGTTAACACACGCCAAAAAGACTGGGTGGTACTTAAGGCTATGGAAAAACCTTTAATAAATGTACTATGGATTGGTACATTGGTATTAGTTGCAGGATTTGCCATAGCCACAAGACGCAGATACTCTGAGTTCAAGAAGATGAGAGAAAAAGGGCTAGAATAATTATGCAGCTAATCTCGCTTTTACAGTTTCAGCCATTTTCATAATTCTTATAGATTCTGTAGACATGTTGTAGTGCACCATACTCACACCATCCTGAGAGTTTTCTACAGAGACACACAGTAAATCCTCTCTTATCTCTACGATAGTTTGCAGGTCTTTTTCTTCGAGCGTGTAGAGAGCCGTAGAGTCCAACTCAATGAGAAGACTACGATAGCGATCATCAGGGTAATAGAAAACACCCTCATTTTCAACTGATTCTATTTTTCTAAAACCTAGCTTCTCAGTGGTTTTATATGAATACTCGTTGGCAAAACCCAATATATATTTCACACCAATGTTAGGAGCAGTAGCTATAGCTGCTTTCATAAGGGCATTTGCTAGGTTAGCTCTTCGGTAATCTTTTTCTATCCAGAGGCCACATAACTCAGCCACACCGTCTGCCAAGGCAAGACATTCTACCTTGCTAGTTACCATAGGATAATCTTGAAGCGCCACTTCTAATGGCATACTAAAACCAGATTTGATATCTAATCTTACACCTCCAATCATTTCACCGACCTCATTTTTCATTACAAAAAGCCAAACAGTGGGTTTAAATTGCCAATCGTTTGACATAGAAGAGACTCCCTCAACACCAAAACTTTCAAGTACTTTCACGTGCTTTTTAAAGAAAGAATTGGCAACTAAAGGGTGCTCAATTGCTTGAAACAGACTAATGCTAAAACTACGTAATTCCATAATTATGAAACTAACGCATTGATAACTAGCAAGTTGAATATAATTTATAAAAAATATTACATTGTAATATTTTTTTCTTTAGCAGTTAAGCTGTCAGATTTGACTTTTAAATGCTTTTGAGGTTAGATGTTTAATTGGGGCTGTATTTTTTTGTTAAAAAATTATATGAAACCTTACATCAAAACTTTACTTGTCTTTTATATATCGTCCGCGATTTAATACATTTTTTGGGTCTAATGCCCTTTTTAAGTTAGCGAGAAGGGTTTGGGTATTTGGCTGATAGTTCTCAATCATTTGCATCGATTGTATCCCTAATCGATATGGTGGATAACCTATCTCTTCAAATCTTGCAATTATTTCATCATGACACGCTTTGGCAGCCTTATCCTGTGCAGGGTCTGTTTTATCATAGCAGATGGCTCCAGTTATATCAAGTGCTCTTTCTGCAATAAATAGAAAACCGACATTGGGCTCAAGGGCATACTTCTCACTTGTTGATTCGATTATTTCTGTTGCTTTACGTACTGCTTCAGCAGTATTTGGTATCGCGGGGCAGTACCATAAAACTCCGCAGCCATCTTCATGCACATTCTTGTTTACGGGGATTGGCTTTTTTACTCTCCAATAGCACATATTCAATGCGCGCTCTGAAGTAAAGCCTTGCAAAGAACTATTGAAGTAGATGAAATCGATGAAATCCTGCTCCTCTGCGGTTCCGTTTTGTTTTATCTGTGTAGCCCTTTGTTTGTCATAAAACTCAATCTTCTCCACAAATGGGGAAAGCTGCTCAGATAGATAGTTGCGTTCTGCTTGAGCAAATTCTTTATTAATTGAATAAAGAGCGCCCAGTCCTATCCATTTTCCTTTGATGCCGGTTTTCTCCTTGAGCAAATTCAAAACACTATTGTCGAGAGGTGTTTTGCCATTCATTTCATCCCAAGGGTATTGTTTAGAAAAACTTATCATACGATAGTCATTAAAAATACGCAGTGAGAGCGACAGTTTTTGAAGACGAGCGTACCTCATTCTCTCGATGATCTCAGATAAGTTTTCATCATCTCGAATCTGAAATAATACGATTTGAAAATGATCTGATTTTGGCTGGAGCCATAGATTTAATTTTGTAATAACACCGTAACTGCTTTGTGTAAATATTCCATCTAATGAAGGGCCCAGCCCCCATTTGGAGAGTGCGGTTACCTCAGAATTCTTCAAACTCCCAAAACCGGTATTAATCACTTCTCCTGTTGGTAACACAACCTCCATTCCACATGTAAAATTAAATCTATCAGCATTGAGCGCGACTCCATGCCCTCTTTCTGCTGTATTACCGATTATACTGGCCTCACCTGTGCTACCAATACTATCAAGCATGAGTGATGAACCTTTGTCTAATAAAAATTCGCTTACCTGCCTGAATGTAACTCCTGGTTCCACTTCTATGTAGGCCAATTTCTCAGAAAAATCAGTGATTTTGTTCATTCTACCCAAATCGATAATCACATGATCATTTTCAACAGGTAGTTTAGAGCCAAGTCCGTAATTCTTTCCTTTACTTACAGTGTAAACTGAAACGTCATATTTATTAGCGATTTTTAAGCATTTACTCACCTGGTCTGTATTTTCGGGGAATAAGATATAACGCACGTTACTTTCGGTGAGAAATGTGGTCTCATTATAGTCTGTGAGTGTATCAACATTTTCTAGTATACTAGTTTCACTAGGAAGAGCTGCTCTCCACTCTTGGGTTGCCTTTTCTAAAGATGATTGGGTCATAGAATCAGTTCTGGTGATTATACGGTGTTATAACAATACGATTACTTTCACTTTACTAAAAGAATTTTTAAAAAATAAAGTTTTTTTGTACTAAATTAAAACCATGTCCAATAGTGAGGTATTTCTTGATGAAAACATTCTCAAGCTTATCAACTTGTCAAATGAGTACGCCTGCGCAATAGACCAAGACCTTACTATTCTTGCGATAAATGATACTTTTAAAAACGATATTCCTGATTATTCTGTAAAAAAAGTGTTTGCAGACTTACTGCAAGAGAGCGATCAACAAGATATAAAAGAGCTCATAAAAAACTGTCTGTCGACCGGGAAGAGGCAAAAATTCGTAGCAGACCTAAATCTTGCAGGTCAGAATAAAATAGAGTGGAGGCTGGAGACAAATAATCAAAAAGACTTGATTTTTTGTTTCGGAACGGTACTAAAAAGGCATCATGAGCAGGAGCGAAACAGACTTATCGAAGCATTAGACCAAATAAGCCTTTCTTTAAGCAAGAAGGAAGGCAGACTGTCAGAAGGTGAGATTACTGATATACAAACTGTATTGTCAGAAAAGGTCGATAAGTTTAAACTTATCTCTCAAAATGTAAGCGATATTGTTTGCCTGCATGAGCCAAACGAGGCCAGGTATTTATATGTATCACCCTCTCTTACAGATGTTACAGGTTATGAACCACGTGAGTTTGAAGGTAAAAGCCCATATGACTTCTTTCACCCCGATATGCATAAAATGCTCGAGGATGATCATAAGAAAAAGCAACAAGGTGAAGATCAGTCTGATGAAGGGCCTCCGCCAAAAATGCTCTATAAAATTCAATCTAAAGACGGGGGGTATATCTGGTTAGAATCTCACAGCAAACCTATTTTTGATGATGATGGTAATGTTATTATGATATTGAGCACCTCTCGAGATGTAACAGAGCGTGTCGATGCTGAAGAGGAAAAAGAAAAGTTTTTTGAGTATTACAGGATCTTGGGCAATAACAT
>NZ_SMMD01000906.1 GCF_009711475.1 Fulvivirga aurantia | reverse complement strand
ACCGTTACCATTCCAGTGAATCCGGAGCCGGTAGGTATAAATGATGGAATTTCAGTATGTAGTGATGTCGCTTTTAATTACGATCTTCAAAACAATATTAGCACATTAGGAAATGGCTTAGCGTCTGATTTCACTTGGGTAGCAACCAACAATATTTTAGTTGCAGGTGAGTCTACAACCGCACAAACCGGTGGCTTTATCACTGATGTTCTTACTAATGTTACTGGAAGTGATCAGGATGTAATTTATACAGTGACACCTACAGACAATACCAATAATTGTGTTGGTGATCCTTTTACAGTAACTATCACAGTGCAATCTGAACCACTTGGGGGTGATGATGCAACCTCGACATGTAGTGATGTTGCTTTCAATTATGATCTTCAAGCAAATATTAATTCACTAAGTGGTAACAATATGGATTCAGATTTTAGCTGGGTTGCCACTGACAATCCAAATGTTGGTGGGGAGAGTCTTGTTGCTCAATCTGGTGATTTCATAACTGATGTACTTACTAATATCTCTACTGTAGATCAGGTGGTGCAGTATACTGTGACACCTACTGAAACGATAAACAATTGTGTAGGTAATGACTTTACAATCAGTGTTACTGTACAGGCAGAACCTTTAGGTGTCGATGACACAAAAACGATATGCAGTAATAACACAACCCTTTATGATTTACAGAGTAATATCAACTCTCTGGGAAATAGTAGAACATCCAATTTCAGTTGGATGGCCACTGACAACCCTAATGTATCAGGAGAAAGCCTAACGGCACAAGCCTTGCCTGTAATCAATGATCTTCTAAGAAATTTCACGAATGTGGATCAGAGTGTTGTTTATACCGTTTCACCAACGGGAATTAATGGGTGTGCTGGTGACGATTTCGAAGTTACAATAATTGTACAGCCAGAACCGGTTGGAGCTAATGATACAGATATTTCATGTAGCGATCAGATCTTAACTTATGATTTGCAGGCCAATGTAAATGGTTTAGGAAATGGAGTAGCCAGTAATTTCAGCTGGGTAGCGGCTTCTAATCCATCAGTTACCGGAGAATCAACGACTGCTCAAACAGGTTCGATAATTAATGATAATATTACTAACCTTACCGGGGTGTCTCAGGTTGTGACCTACACAGTAACTCCAACAGACAATACAAACTCATGCGTTGGTGAAGATTTTACAATAGAAATAACCATTAATTCAGAGCCAGTTGGTCAAGATGATAGTGACATAGCCTGTAGCGATGTGGCTTTAACCTATGATCTGCAAAACAATGTAAATACATTAGGCAACGGTATGAGTAGTAATTTCAGTTGGGTTGCTGCAGATAATCCTAATGTAACAGGAGAGAGCCTGACGGCTCAGGCAGGAGCATCAATAATCGATGTAATTACAAACAATACAAATGCACCTGAGGACGTAGTGTATACCGTTACACCAACTGACGATACCAACAATTGTATAGGAGATCCTTTTGACATTACAATTACAGTAAATCCGGAACCTGTTGGGGTTGATGATAACGATGTTTCTTGCAGTGATGTAGCTTTTAACTATGACCTTCAGGCCAATGTAAACACCATGAATGGTCTCTCTTCTAACTTTAGTTGGGTAGCCAGTCCTAATGCGAGCGTAACAGGAGAGAGCGTGACACCACAAACAGGCTCGATCATTACAGATGTAATCACGAATGAAACAGGCCTCGACCAGACGGTTATCTATACGGTAACTCCTACAGATGATACAAATGGCTGTGTGGGTAATCCATTTACGATTTCTGTACTTATACAATCAGAGCCTACATCCGGCAACGATACTTACACAGAGTGTAGTGATATTGCGATCAACTATGTACTGCAAAATAACATAGATGTTTTTGGTAATGGCATGACATCAACGTTTAGTTGGGTGGCAAATGATAACCCAAATGTTGCTGGAGAGAGCTTAGTGGCACAAACCACAGGAACTATAAACGATGTGTTGACAAATACATCAGGTGTTGATCAGGTGGTGGACTATACAGTAACACCGACAGAAACGACAAATGGTTGTGTGGGTGATGATTTTATTGTAAGTGTAACGGTACTCGCTGAGCCAGCGGGAGCTGATGATGTAGATGAAACATGCTCAGATGTTGCTTTTAACTACAACCTGCAGAATAATATAAATACTTTAGGAAATGCGATGGCTTCCAGCTTTAGTTGGGTAGCAGCAGATAACCCGAATGTAACAGGCGAAAGCACAACTAATCAATCAGGCGCAATTATAAGTGACGTGCTTGTAAATACCTCTGGTGGAGATGAAGTAGTTACATATACTGTAACTCCAACTGCCAACATCAACAGTTGTGTAGGAGATGATTTTGAAATAGATGTGACCGTTCATTCTAAACCAGTAGGTGTAAATGATACAGATGCTTATTGTAGTGATGATGCTTTGGCTTACGACCTACAAAACAATGTGAATACAAGCGGAAATAATATGGCTTCTACTTTTACCTGGGTTGCGGCAAACAATGCGTTTGTTACCGGAGAAAGTACTACACCACAATCTGGCAGTATTATCAATGATGTGATCACTAATACAACCAATGCTATTCAAAATGTGGTTTATACAGTAACACCTACTGAAACTGCTGATTTATGTGAGGGTGATAACTTTACCATTACGGTAAGTATTACACCTGAACCTGTAATGAATCCAGCATTAGCTACAGCTAATATTTGTAGTAATTCAGCCAACAACCCTTCAACTACAGGGATTATTTTGCAAAATAATGGGTCTTCTGTGATCCCTACTGATTTTGATATATCATTGATATCTCAGGACGCAGGTCTTACAGGAACACCAACTGTGGGAACCGGGCTTGGAGCAAACGCTATAGAAAATGATTTCTATGTAAATGTGACGAGTACACCACTTGACGTAGTGTATCAGGTAGTTCCAAATAACGGTGCGTGCCCTGGCGATCCATTTAATATTACAGTTACGGTTGACCCTATGCCGGTTGTAAACCCTGCATTAGATGCAACGGGCTGTAGTGATGAAGATACGGGTATCATATTAAGCACAAATGGAACATCCGTAGCTGCAGGAAGCTATAGGTTAGAAAATGTAACTGTTCCAGCAGGTCTTTCTGCCGATGCAGGTAATACTGTAATCGGAGCAACTGGTGGAGCAAACCTTATCGAAGGAGATTCTTATACCAATATTACGAATGGCAGTATTTTAGTGACTTACGATATTGTACCGATCAGCATTGGTCCACTATCATGTGCAGGCGAAACAGAGTCATTTACTTTCGAAGTGCTACCCGAGCCGGTATTCGACTCCTCAATAAGTCCTGCGCCAGTGTGTAGTGATATTCCGCTTGGAGTTACTCTAGGAACTGAGCCTACGTCAATTGCAGCAGATAGCTACGATATTATAAGTGTGGCCATAGATCCAGACCTTACGCCAATTGTTTCAACTACAGGTACCGGGCTTTCTGATAATGCTATTTTCAACGACCGATATATAAACGTTGAGAGTTCATTTAGGGATGTTCGTTATACTGTTCGACCTACCACAGGAGGTTGCGATGGAGATGAGTTTATCTTAACAGTAAGAATTAATCCTGCTCCTGCTATGGCAGATATTGACGCAGTGGTATGTAGTGATGAGCCATCTGGTATTACACTCGGTACAACTACCGGAAGTGCACCGGCAACTCAATACAGAATAGTATCTGTGACACCAGATCCTTCTTTTGGACCTGGAGACATCATTTACCAAACACCTGATGGAACAATAACAGCAAATACAGGTGAGATCGAGAACGATCAATTTATAAATGATACTAACAACCCTCAAACTGTAGAATACCTCATAGTGCCGATTAGTGCTGCAGGTTGTGAGGGTCCAGCTGAGGTTACAGTGTTAACAGTAGAGCCGGAACCTACGATGGTTCAGCCGCTAAATGAGAACATTTGTAATAATGACTTGACTTCGATTACACTGTCCTCACCTACAGTGCCAACAGCAGGCAACGTGACTTTTGATGTACAGGCAACACCGATAGGTGCTATTACTGGAGCTATCTTTACAAGACAAAATCTATCAAATGGATTTGTGATTGAAGACCAGTTGAGAAATCTCGGTACTACAGTAGGTGAAATACAGTACACTATTACTCCGAAAATTATCGGTGCTAAGAATGGTGTGGGGTGCGAAGCAGGTACACCAACTATAGTGAGTGTCTTTGTAGAGCCTGATCCAACAGGTTCTTTCGCTCAATCTTTTGTTACGGTTTGTGAGGGTGTGGCATTAAATACTTTGCCTTCAGTAAATCCGATTTCAACGACTAAGACTCCCTCTGGCTCTGGTATAGTTGAATTTGAATTAACTAATGTTTTTGCTTCTGATCCTTCAGTGTCTGGATTCAGTGCTGTTGGTTTAGTTTTACAAGACGGAGAGGAGCTGACTGACGAAATAAATATTGCTGATGGTGTCGGAATTACAAGCAATCAGACAGTTACTTATCAGTTTACCCCAAGAATTGTGGGTAGTGATGTAGGGTCAGACTGTATTGGAGACGCTAATTCGGTTGAGTTAGTTGTTTCTGTAAGACCTAGAGCAGTGGTAACACCTTCAGAAAGCACTGTTGAGGTATGTAGTGGCGAGGTAAGAGAAATCGATCTTAACACAGATGTTGATAATACGATAAGCTCCTGGACAGTTGATGATAATACTTTTGTAGATGGTGAGTTTAATGGATTGGGAAGTAAAATGTTCATTTCATTAATAAACAACTCTACCACTCCTCAAACTCTGGAATATCTTGTAACTCCAGCTTCATTATTCGACCCTGGTTGTACAGGACCTACAGAATCAATCTTTGTCACAGTCAATCCTATACCAGATGTAGTTGTTGCTGACACTGAGGTACAACGCTGCTCTGGAGATGTTGCTAATATTCCGTTGGATGGAAATGTACTTGGCACCCGATTCGAGTGGGAAGCACAAGTGTTAGCAGGTAGTGTTGATTTTGGGGCCATAGGACCAATCGGTACGGGTACGAATGGTGATTTGATTAATCATACTGTAACAAATACTGGTACAAGTCAGGCAATAATTAGGTATAGAATAGAAGCTTATTATGACAAAGCTACTGCCGATCCGGGTAGATCAGTTTGCGATGGATTCATACCTGGTTTTGTAACCATGACTTTGAGTCCACCAGTAAGTGCAAGTATTCTTCCTGATGAAGACGATGGAACAGATACTAGGTTCAGATGTGTTGGTTCTGCCGAGGCAATTCAATTTGAATTTACTGGCGCACCACCTTTTACCATGACATTGAATAAAACTGATGCCAGTGGTACTACCGTTGAAACTTTTAGTAACCTACCAACACAACATATTATATTGGCTACAGAAACAGTTTCTTATGAACTAGTGCAGGTAGTGGATGCAAATGGATGTATTGCGGGATCTGGTGATGTGGTAAATGTGGTATTTGAAGAAGCACTTGCAGACTTTGATGTACGAGGAGCAGATGCTGGTAATACTTTTGCGTTTACAAATGATCCGCCTGATGTTAACTTAGATTTTGACACAGGTGAAGCTACAGTCGAATTCAGAATCAATAATTTTAATCCTCAGAATACTTATCGTTTACAAATTGGTGAAGAAGTAATAACGCCTACCACAGCAACAGTTACTTATACATTTGATGAGCCATCACCTCAAGGGAGCTTAGGTTACGCGGTTGAACTGCAGGTTGAGACACCCAATGCGCTCAATTGTAATGACGTAGAGAATTTCTTTATCAGGGTTGTTCCGGCATCTCCGGTTGTAATAGGATGTATTGGAGCTGATTGTAATAGAGCAAATTCACCAAACAATCTTCAAAAAGAGATTAGTGGCTGTCCTCCATTTACAGTAGACTTTAATAGTTACCTGGAAGATGCTGACGGGTTGTTCCTATCCAGAAATGTAGATCCTGAAACTATTGTGTGGGATTTTGATGAGGCCGGTAATACTGCCAATGCACCTAATACAAGTTATACCTTCACCAGGCCAGGTTCATATCAGGTAACGGTGACTGCTACTAATGGATATGGTGAGGAAGCCCGAGATGTGGTAATAGTGAATATTTTCGAAACGCCATCGGCTATTTTCAATGTGATACAAGAGGTGGTTTATATTCCGGATGATCCATTTAAGCCTGTCAATAGAAGTATCGGGGCTGACTCTTACGAATGGGACTTTGGTGATGGAAACACATCGACCTTAGCTTCTCCACAGCATTTCTATGAGTTGCCGGGTGAGTATGTTGTACAATTAGAAGCAGCAACCTTAAATGGATGTACGGACACTACGACTAATGTAATTGTGGTAGAAGAAGGTGGCTTTACTAAAACGCCAAATGCGTTTACACCAAACCCTGATGGTAGATCTCTCGGTGGTGGTACCGGTGGATCTGGATCACGCCTAAATGATGTATTCTTGCCAATTACGCAAGGAGTGATAGAATTCAGAATGCTTATCTATGATAGATGGGGTAATCTGGTATTCGAAAGTAATGACAAAAACATCGGTTGGGATGGATATAATTTCAACGGAAAGCTTTTGCCGGCTGGTGTGTATGTTTACAAACTCGAGTTGACCTTGTCTAATGGGCAACGCTCGACACGGGTGGGAGATGTAACATTGATTAGGTAATTGTGAAGGTTTACTAAAGATGAAAAAGCTACTACTTACATTATTTGCAATAGGATTTAGTCTTGGGCTTTATGCGCAGGATCCTCAATTTTCACAATTTTATAACGCACCACTTTACCTCAATCCAGGCTTTACGGGTATCACACCCCAGCAGCGTGTGGTGCTTAATCACCGCCTGCAATGGCCTACATTACCCCAGGCCTATTCGACCTATGCTGTTTCTTATGAAATGTTTGTAGGAGAGCTTAAAAGTGGTTTTGGCCTTATGGCTACTACTGACAAGCAAGGCAGTTCCGGATGGCGTACATCAACAGCGAGTTTACTTTATAGTTACAAACTACGGGTAAGTAAAGACTGGGTGGTATCGCCAGGGTTGATTTTTGGATACGGACAGCAAAGCGTAGGTGATAAACTTACTTTTGGCGATGAACTAGACACGGGTGTACCTACAAGTGACCCTGATGTAAACAGGTTAGGAACCACCGGCTTTTTTGACATTGGCTCTGGGATAATTCTATACAACAGAATGGTATGGTTAGGTTTTGCAGCCTACCACATCAATCAGCCTAACCGATCTGTATTAGGAGGGGAGGCAAGGCTACCAATGAAAATGAATTTCCATGGTGGTATGCGCATACCACTGAAGACAGGGATGAAAATCACCGGAAAGATAGATTATCTGACACCATCCTTCATTTATAGGTCACAAGGGCCATTTCAACAGTTAGACCTTGGCTTGCAGTATCATATAGACCCCGTAGCCATTGGTTTTTGGTATCGAGGTATTCCTGTGCCAAGAGCCTTTCAGTTAGAAACAGATGAAGCAAGTGATAATTTGCAAGACGCACTGGCATTTGTTCTTTCGTTGCAGTTCAATACTTTTCAAGTGGGGTACAGTTATGATTTCACAATTTCTGAGTTAGGCGCTGATACAGGCGGAGCTCATGAAATATCTATAATTTATGAATTTGTGGCTAAGCCTTTCAGGCGAGGGGTGAAGAAGAAATATCAACAACTTCCTTGTCCTACATTTAACAGCAAGGCAGGTTTCTGGAACTAATACTGTCTGTTCATCGTAAGCAAAATACGGCTCATGGCTGAAAATTACGCCTTATCGATAATTTATTGATAACCAGCTAGGTAAGGGTTTCTTTTCTTTATTTTCGCGTATTTATTGGTGTCTTGCAGTTGGCTTTAGTGGTAATTTTAAAACACTGAAGCTTTGTCCATAAAAAATCCTTTTGCTCATTACATATTTTGGCTGGTCATATTATTAATGACCGCTATTGGTATAAAAGATGCCGTAAGCCAGTGTAATACACTGAGGTCTCAGTTTGATATATCTTTTAATACCGATCAGGATTGTGCACCTACTTCGGTAACAGATTACACAATTACATACAGTTTTAATGTAGCTCAAAATCCTAATTCTATTGGGATTCTTTTCGAGTGGAATGATCCTGCCAACTCTACCACTTTTGTAGATATTGGCTCTGGACTTATAGCTTCAGCAGGAGATACTAAATTTACTGCGACAGCCACTTTTACATATCCCGTCAATAACGAATGTGGTTACTTTCCTACTGCATTTGTGTTGATAAATGGAGCCGTTTGCCCGACTTCTGAGCAACAGCAGCGTGCCTTTTCATGGGCACGAGATAATGAGTTTGGAGGCAACCTGTCCATCACTCCCGAATTTTATGATGTATGCTATGGAGATGCAGTTACCAATGCAGTTTTTGCTGACGATTCTTTCTTTAATTGTAATTTAACGGCAGAACCCGATAATCCTAACAGGCAACAACGTCATGTACAATTTGTGTATGGTACCAATCACAATGCCGGCAACAGTATCAGAGACTTAAGCTTAAATGATGGAGGTGTTCAAAATTTAACTGATGGAACAGGTGCTTTAGCTACTACCGATACACGTGGTACAGGAGGACTTTTGATTACAGCAGCATATTTTGGTCCGGTCGATGCCATACCATTTCCGGCTGACGGTCCTTTGTCAGTATCTTTTCCGATAAATGCCCCTGCCAACGCAGCCAACGCTGTAGGTAGCGTCTTTGAAGTGACTATGTTTAATTGGAATGTTTGTAATCCATTTAATGGCAATGCAGCGGATCCCAACTATGACGAGGCTATTTCTACGACAGCTTATGTGAGGATTGTAGATGCGCCTACACCCGATTTTCTAACCAGGAAAGATAATGCTGCAGGCGTTGTTACTACTGATTTTTGTATTGGTGATATTATTTACTTTGATAATGAAAGTGTTGGGGCGGATAGTTATAGCTGGGAATTTTTCGATGATAATACCGGTACAGTTTCATTAGCCACTTCTAATGCCAATAACCCTACTTTTTCGTACAGCACATCCGGGCAAAAACTGATTAGGCTTACGGCTACTAACAATGCAGCACAAAGTAATTGTATGGCCCAGTTTGATGTTTTGGTTAACATTACACCTTCACTAGTAGCTCAGATTGAAACTACCGATCTGGCTGGTAACCCAATTACACCTGCCTTTTGTCAGGACCCTGCCAACCCACAAACTTTTGATGTACGATTTGAAGATATAAGTGTAGGAACAGTAACGCCTACTACTCGATGGAGATGGGAGTTTTATGATGAAAATAACACACTGATTAGAGAGGAACCTGGACCTGGTTACTCTTCTAATCCATTAGGCCCATTTGATTTGAGCTATATCAATATAGGCGTATACCGTGCTCGGTTACGTATCAAAGATGCTGTTACAGATTGTGAGAATATCTACGAAACAGAAGTTATAGTCTATGAAAATCCTGTGGCAGATTTTGTGGTTGATAGGGTATGCGAAGGTTCTTCGACTCATTTTACTGATCAGTCTACTCTAAATGCTATCAATGGCGAAATCATCGTTTCTTGGGAATGGGATTTTGATTACGATGGAGTCACCTTTAACAAAGATGCTGCTTTCGATAATCAGGTAGATTTCGATAGGACTTACCCTGCGGCCGGAACATATGAAGTGGCACTGAGAATTATGACGGATCAAAACGGCTGTAGCGATTTTGTAACGCAAACAGTGGTTGTTGACCCAATGCCAATAGCAGATATCACAGCTGACAATAACAATGATTGTAGTGTACTTACCGTAAACTTTACCAATAATGGCGTTGGAAGCCAACCGGATGTGATAACTCAATATATTTGGGAAATCGATGAGGGTAGCGGTTATGTGGTTGATTCTATTCAGGATCCATCTGATGCTAACTTTTCAGATGTTTTTACCAGAGATTTCGAGAATTTAACAACGGCTAATAAAACCTTTGATGTGAGGTTGAGAGCGGTGACACAAAGAGGCTGTGAAACTGTGAGTGCTCCTATTAGTATAACCGTATTACCTGGTCCTAGATCTGGTTTTAGTTCTTTAAATTATTCGCCTTTCGCTGATAATTGTTCTCCTGTATCTGTCGATTTTGCTGTAGACCCGGAAACTCAATCACTAAATCCTACAGATTACACCTGGACCATAAATGATGAGAATGGTCAGATTTTTCAGCAAAGCACGGGCACTATCCCGTCATTTACATATTCGTTTGAAAACAATTCGCAATCAATCAAAAATTTTGATGTCACACTTTCGTCTACACTGCCTTCTGGTTGCTCAGGAGACTCCACGCGTGTGATAAGAATTAATCCTGTACCTGACGGTACCATGGCATTAGATACACTCACACTCGACTGTGAAATCATGCAGGTAAAAGCAGAAGCTTTGCAAAAAGGCCTGACCGAATACAAATGGGTGGTAAAAGAAAACGGAGTAATTATAAATACAATCACAGGTACCAACGATGAGATTACGCATCTCACTACCAGAAACAACAGTGATATTGAAGTCTCTATCGAGCTAATTACAGAAAATTTTGCAGGCTGTGAGAGCGCCCAAACTATCGAAAACTATACAGTACCTGCCTCCTACAATATTAACGCAGATTTCGATGTAAGTCCATTGGTGCAAACCCTGCCCAATTCCACAGTTGATATTGTAAATACTACTAACGATGGCCCGTGGACTTATTTGTGGGATTTCGGTGATGGAAATACTTCTACCGCAAAGAATATAGGCAGTTACACTTATGAGACTTATGGCGATTATACCATTACGCTTACGATATCTCTTAATGAGTGTGTGAAAGTGGTGGCCAAGACTGTAAAGATAAATCCGATACCACCTATGGTAGACTTTGATTTTAATGTGGCAAGTGGTTGCGCGCCACTTACCATTAGATTTGAAAACCTGAGCCAGTATGCAGAACCTGATAGTTACTTTTGGGATTTTGGAGAAGGTGAGGGTACATCAGTGGCGGCAGATCCGGTACATACATATTATGAGCCAGGTCTTTACACTGTATCATTAACAGCTTCTAACATTTTAGAAGACACCATTACAAAAACAAAAACTGATATCATCCGGGTATACCCACAACCTGTAGCTGCTTTTGAAGTACGCCCTGCTGTTGTGCTGGTACCGGATAATCCAATTTACCTGGCCAATCGGTCTACAGGTGCTTCTTCCTTTACCTGGGAGTTTGGAGATGGTAACTCTTCTAATGAGGCAGAGCCTATTCATTATTATCAGGAAGAGGGTGTGTATGATATCGCGTTGATAGCTCAAAACAGCAGTGGTTGTGCCGATACGCTCACGCGTAAAGGTATTGTAGAAGCCAAGGCTGTTGGTCGCATACTTATACCAAATGCTTTCTCGCCAGATCCTTCAGGTCCTTCGGGTGGTGAAGCTGGAGGAGCACCAGGGGCTAATGATATTTTCTTACCAAAAACACAGCAAGTAAAAGAATTTGAGATGCTCATTTTTAATCGATGGGGTGAGCTATTATTTAGGTCAACAAACAAAGGCATAGGTTGGGACGGCTACTATAAAGGAAAATTGATGCCGCAAGACGTGTACGTCTACAAACTCAGCCTTGTTTTTGATAGTGGTGAGAGTGCTACCAGAGTGGGTGATGTAAATCTGATAAGATGATGAAGAGGATAGTATTTGTATTTGTAATTATTGCAATCGTATTTACCGAGGCGAGGGCACAAGACCCTCATTTTTCGCAATACTATTCGGCACCCCTTTACCTAAACCCTGCCTTTGCAGGTACGGGTAACAATCATCGCCTGATAGCAAATTATAGGAATCAATGGCCCGCGATAGCTAATGGTTTCGTGACCTATGCCTTCTCCTATGATTATAATGTGGCAGAAGTAAGAAGTGGTGTTGGATTTTTAGCAACCGTAGATAAAGCTGGTTCGGCAGACTTAACTTCGACTACGCTTCAGTTTATCTACTCGTACAAAGTGCAGTTATCAGACAAGTGGGTGGTAACTCCAGGTTTGTCTTTTGGCTACGGTATGCGCGATATCGATTTTAATAAATTAGTTTTTGGCGATCAACTTGATTTTTCAGACCGTGGTCAGGCGCCAACTACAGACTCACAAGTGATGAACAACCTGGGCAGTGCCAATTATTTTGATTTTGGGGCTGGGATTTTGATCTACAACAAGACGTTCTGGGCAGGGTTTTCTGCCAGCCATATCAATACTCCAAATAAGTCTTTATTAGATGTAGAGAGTAAGGTGCCTATGAAAAAATCTTTACACGCAGGGGTGAAGATTCCGCTTTATAATGGAGTTTTTAAAAGAGATAGGGTGTCTAGTATATCGCCTTCGTTTGTTTATCAAAATCAAGGCAATTTTGACCAGCTGGATGTCGGTTTACATTTCAATTATTCACCGGTAATGATTGGTGCCTGGTATAGGGGGATACCTATACAGCAAGATACAAAAGACAATGTGAGTCAGGATGCTTTGGTGATGATATTAGGAATGCAATTTGATAACCTTGAAATTGGCTACAGCTACGATTTTACTATCTCAGACCTTAGCTCGGTCTCTGGTGGAGCACATGAAATTGCACTCAAGTATAGTGTTGATGTTTCGCTAAGACGTAAAGTAAAACACAAAGACAAATTCATTCCCTGTCCGACATTCACCAAATAGCAAATACCAAAGTCTACATGATGTTTTTAGCTTATTAATTTAGTGCTAACTTTGCACTGATTTTGATGGTATACCGGGTAATAATACCGCAATGATACCAAACAGCCATTAACATATTTCATGAATTTTTCGGCACAACTCAACGATATATCAATCTTTAAAACTGTTGCGTCTTGCGCACAAAAACTTGATCTGGAAAGCTATGTAGTAGGGGGCTACGTAAGGGATCTGGTACTTAAAAGAAGCTCAAAGGATATCGACTTTGTTTGTGTTGGTAGTGGTATTGCATTGGCTACTGAGGTTTCAAAAGCGCTTAATAGCGCCAAGTTGAGTGTTTTTAAAAACTTTGGTACCGCTATGGTCAAGCACAAAGACTGGGAGCTCGAGTTTGTAGGTGCCAGAAAGGAATCTTACCGTAAAGATAGTCGCAAACCTATTGTAGAGGATGGCACGCTTGAGGATGATCAGAACAGACGTGATTTTACGATCAATGCCATGGCAATTAGTCTGCAAGCACATAATTATGGGGCTGTAATTGATCCCTTTAATGGGCTCAAAGACTTAAAAAGAAAAACCATTAGAACTCCTCTCGATCCCTCAATTACTTTTTCTGACGATCCGTTGAGAATGATGCGTGCTGTAAGATTTGCGTCACAACTGATGTTTGACATTGAGCCAAACACCTTTGAAGGCATTGTCGAGAATTGCGAAAGAATGAGCATCGTCTCTATGGAGCGTGTTTCCACGGAGCTCAACAAAATAATCTTATCAAGAACCCCTTCATATGGTTTCAAGCTATTATTTCACAGTGGCTTGTTACACCAGTTTTTTCCTGAGATGATTGCCTTACACGGTGTGGAAACCATTGACGGCAAATCTCATAAAGACAATTTCTACCATACTTTACAAGTGCTGGATAATGTAGCAGAGAAGTCTGATGATCTCTGGTTGCGTTGGGCAGCCATTCTGCATGACATTGCCAAACCACCTACAAAACGATTTGATAAAAAAGTCGGCTGGACCTTCCACGGACATGAAGATAAAGGTGCGCGCATGGTTCCGGGTATTTTCAGAAAGCTAAAATTGCCGCTTAATGAGAAGATGAATTATGTAAAGAAGCTCGTAAGACTTCATTTGAGGCCTATTGCTCTTGTAAAAGACAATATTACAGATACTGCCATCCGGAGGTTATTATTCGAGGCAGGTGATGATGTAAACGATTTGCTAGCACTTTGCAGAGCTGATGTCACTTCAAAAAATCACCACAAGGTGAAGAAGTACCTGGCCAATTTTAAGAAGGTTGAAAAGAAATTGAAACAAGTGGAGGAGAAAGATCGTGTTAGAAACTTTCAACCCCCAATTTCGGGTGATGAAATCATCAATACTTTTAACCTAAAACCAAGTAGGGTAGTGGGCGAAATAAAAGAGCAGATTAAAGAGGCGATACTTGAAGGTGTTATAAGAAACAATGAAGAGGAAGCCAGAGCGTATATGCTCAAAATCGCCAAACAAAAGGGGTTAGAAAAAGAAGTTCAAAATTAGTTAGATTTGCCGCTTATTAAATTTTAAATCAATATGTTAAGATCGATTTTAGTTACTGCACTAGTTTTAGTTGCTTTTCTCACTTCAGCCCAGGATAAAGAGGTTGGACAGTTACAATCAAAAGAAAAGCAACCTACAGCACGACAAATATTCAGCAGCCATTATGCCTTCAAGTATCAGGCAGCACTTCGCTACAACGATTATAGAGTAGCCAAAGACGCATTGTATAGCCTTCTGGTAGAAAATCCTCAAAATGACTCTATTTTGTATTCACTGTCTGCTTTATATTTTCAGATGCAGCAATATGCTTCTGCAGCCCTTACTTCAAATGATTTGGTTACGCGTAACGAAAATCACATTGGTGGTTTAGAAGTCAACGCCAACTCACTCGAGCAGCTTGGTGCCAAAGATAAAGCCCTTGATAAATATGAGAGTCTTTACTTGCTCACAGACGAGGTGCAGGTTCTATATAAAATTGCTTTTTTGCAGTATGAGCTAGGTAGATATGCCGAGAGCATGACCAACGCAGATATCTTGTTAGGTAAGAAAGAGTTGGAAGAAATGAGTGCTGTTTTCCAAACCACATCCAGCGAACAGAAAGAATACCCAATCAAGGTAGCGCTTTACAACCTTAAGGGCTTAGTTTATCAGGAGCAGGGCGATAAGGCCAAGGCAAAAGAATTTTATAACAAAGCACTTGAGATAGCACCTGATTTTGCGATGGCCAAAGAAAATCTGGCTTCAGTCGATAAGTAATTTGCTATAAATGCAACCCTCCTAAATGCTTTTCTGTCTATATAGTAGTTGACTGAGACTACCTTGGCAGAAAAGCATAAAAACATTCACCACACTCTTATAAATCGTTGCCGCGAAGGCGACAGGTATGCCCAACGCAGGCTGTATGATTTATATGCTAAGGCGATGTATAACATTTGCTTTCGCATTACCAATAATCAGGAAGACGCTGAGGATGTACTTCAAGATGCTTTTGTAAGTGCATTTCGAAATATCAATGGCTACAAAGGCGAAGCTACATTTGGCGCCTGGCTCAAGCGTATTGTTATTAATAAGGCCTTAAATGCGATTAAAAAAAGTCAATTGGAATTTGTACCGATTGATGAACCCGAGCATTATGTAGATGAATCACCTGCAGAACTAGATTTTGGTGTAAGTATTGATCAGGTGAAAATGGCTATAAATCAACTGCCGGATGGATATAGAGTCGTGTTTTCTCTCTATTTA
>NZ_SMMD01000143.1 GCF_009711475.1 Fulvivirga aurantia | reverse complement strand
GCTTTTATTTTTGTTCGTAATTCTCAAATTTTTCGATGATAAAAAGCTAGAGAAGTATAAAAAAAGAAAAGTAAAGTTTAACCATCAAGCTTCACGAATTCAACACTAACAGCGGATGAAAAATAACTTCTTTATTATATCTCTCGATTTCGAACTTCATTGGGGTGGGTTTGAGAAATGGAATACAAGTAGTTATAAGTCCTATTTCTTAAATACCAGGGAGTTAATACCACAAATATTAAAGGCCTTTGAGCGAAGCGGGGTTCATTGTAGTTGGGCTACAGTGGGCTTGTTAATGAATAAGAATAGAGAAGAGTTGGGAGAAAATATTCCTAAAGAAAAGCCTCTGTATGATAATCCTGACCTTTCCGCTTATAATTTCATTTCAAAATATTCTGTAGGACAAGGTGAAAATGATGACCCCCTTCATTATGCTCCAACGCTCGTAAATTATATAATAAAAACGCAAGGGCAGGAAGTAGCCAGTCACTCTTACGCTCATTACTATTGCAATGAACCTGGTCAAACCCCTGATCAGTTTTTGGCAGATGCAAAAGCATGGAATAAGGCGGGTAAGAAGTATGGTCTTAGTCACGCTAAAAGTTTAGTATTTCCAAGAAATCAATTTAACGCTGATTATCTCAAAAAGTGTAAAGAGGTTGGCATACAAATCGTACGTACAAACCCCAAAGACT
>NZ_SMMD01000061.1 GCF_009711475.1 Fulvivirga aurantia | reverse complement strand
GAACAATTTTTGGCTTTACTACCGGCCTTGCTTTCTTCTTCTCAACTTTCTCTTCGCTACCTTCAGCAGCTTTGGTGGGCGTAACCTTTGGTTTAATTACCGGCCTCGCAGCCTTTGGCTTTTGACTTGGTGTTGCCGCCTCACTATCGGCAGGCTTTGGAGCTACTTTTGGTTTTACTACGGGCTTAGCCTTCTTCACAATAGGCTTCTGTTTCTCGCCTGTAATTTTTGGCTTAGCCATTTTTGGTTTCACAACGGGCTTGCCCCCAACTTTAACTGCCGGCTTTGTTTTAGGTTTGGCCGTAGCTGATGTGACCGTCCTTATTTTTGGTTTAGCAGCCGTT
>NZ_SMMD01000096.1 GCF_009711475.1 Fulvivirga aurantia | reverse complement strand
AGTGCCGGGATATTGCTTTATCACATAACTGAAGATTTTAATTGCCATATTATAATCTTCGTTATCGAGAGCAATCAAACCAATATTAATACTGCGGCTTCCCTCAGTTTGCAACCTACGGTCTATAGCTCTGGCCTGTATAAAGGCCCCGTAAAAATTCTTTTGCTGTAGATTTACCCAAATAAGTAGCTCTCCATATATTTCACTATTTGGGTTTTGCTGGATTTTGTCCAACAGTAGACTTTCAAGACTTGCCAATTCTTCTGGCTCTGCCAGTAAATTTTGAAGGGTATTTTTTACATAATTTAGGTTTGACGGATTTTGGCTCACGTAGTTGAGGTATTCTTCAACCATCAAATCCTTTTCATTCATTATGCGGTAAATATTGGCCATCTCCAATGAGTAAGCAAAAGGACTACTCGTGGCTTTGCGTGCTTGCTGAAATGTAAACACAGCATAGTTGGTAAGTTGTTTATTTACAA
>NZ_SMMD01000055.1 GCF_009711475.1 Fulvivirga aurantia | reverse complement strand
AAGTAACACTAGCCATACCACTATTTGTACTAAATGTACTTTTTACTGATGTTCCCATATTCACTGGAGTTAAGAATCCACCTGAAATAGATAAAGTTTGATTTGAGAAAGACAATAGTTTTATTCTTGCTAAAAAAGTGATAGGCAAGACCTTAAGATTAGTCAGGATCTCTTCATTTCCGATTTGCGAGTTGACATATTCTATGTCGAAACCTAAGCTTATAACCTTATAGTTTGCTCTTAATCCAAATTGAGGCACTAAAGCCACTTTTGAAGTAGATTCTAGTTCGTAAGAAGGCTGATCCGTAGAATTATACTGTCCACCTA
>NZ_SMMD01000105.1 GCF_009711475.1 Fulvivirga aurantia | reverse complement strand
GCCTAAATTTGAAAAGCTACTCTCTAATTACATTCTTAGGTTTGGCTTTGAAAAAACGGTACTTGAAATCATGTATCCATTTTTAGAAAAAATAGGGATTCTATGGCTCTCAGGGAATATAACGCCTATTCAGGAGCATTTTATATCCAACCTTATAAGACAAAAGATAATTGTAGCGGTCGATAGTATTGCCACCACTCAAGATAAGGATGCTGAAGTGGCCGTCTTGTTTTTACCAGAAGAAGAGCTGCATGAAATTGGCCTTTTATTTTATCATTACCTGGCAAAGTCTTTAAACTACAGGACCTACTATCTCGGGCAGCGAGTACCTATGAGCGATCTGATTGCTGTTACAAAATCATTAACACCAAAGCATTTAATTACTTCTATATCGCTAAACAAAACTGAAGAGGAGATTGGGGAATTTATTACCCAACTATCCCAAAAATTCCCCAATAGTGTGGTACTTGTGGCGGGGTATGCTTTTCACCAATATTCTGGTGAAATGCCCAAAAAC
>NZ_SMMD01000090.1 GCF_009711475.1 Fulvivirga aurantia | reverse complement strand
AATTCGCACAAGGAGGCATTAATGAAAAAGGACTTTTTTTTGATGCCGCTGTTACACCTGAACAACAAAAAATAAAAGGACACGGAAACCCAAAAAATAATTTGGGAGACAAAATTTTATCGTATTGCTCAACAGTTGACGAAGCATTGGAATTCTTGGAAAGAGAGAAAATAGCTTTGAACAAGAGCCATATGATGTTCGGAGATAAAACGGGAAAAGCAGTTGTAGTAGAATGGGTAGATGGCAAAAGGCAGCTTCATTGGATTGAGGATAACAAATTGATTATGACCAATTATCTCTTGTCTGAACCAGAAGCAGGCAATTATCCTTGCTATCGTTATGAGAGCATTGAAAACAGGATTTCGGAACTTGAAGATAACGGAGAGGAAATCAACCTGTTAAAAGTTGGGAACACTTTCGGAAAAGCTGGACAGCCTGCAAGAGAACTTGAG
>NZ_SMMD01000920.1 GCF_009711475.1 Fulvivirga aurantia | reverse complement strand
TACGGGTTAAAATCTATTAAATAATGTAATATCGCGTGTGTTTTACGCTAGATGTAAAAATTGCTGAAACAGTTGCAGGACGGTTCTATTAAACTTGAAAATAAGTAAAAGCTTCTTATCTCGTTTGGTCCTTAAGTTCCTTTAGTAACCGCTTAACTTGCAAGTCGCCAAAGCCGTAGATAGGCTCTCTTTTACAAAACTCTCTGAAGATTATTCCAAAATCTTCCGTTTTGAGGTCATGCATAATGTTTATCAAAGTTTGTTGAGGTCTACCCATCTCACCTTTTTTTGGAGACCTCGCCAGGTGGGCTTCTACTGCTCTTGTTAAGAAGGGGAATTGGCTTTCTAAGTTAGTAGCCATCTTATGCAGTCGATCATCGTCATCTTCTTGATACGCCAGCCAAAGATTAGCCAATAACTCAGGTTTCTCAATTAGTTTTCGGTCTATGTAGGCTTGTAAAAGCTCAGCTTTACTCAATCCACCAAAACCATATTGTGTATGATGAGGAGGCCTGACGAGAAAGACCTTGCAGTCGGCACAGTAAGTACGAACTAGATGTGCTACAAACCAAAGATTAACCTGACAGAATAAGTCATCTTCAAACCACATGTTGATTTCGGCAGGAGAAGATATATTTTTTATTTTCTGAAACTCTGAAACCGTACTTTCAAAATACGCTTTGGAGGTGTAATCACCGTATGAAGAGGAAATAAAGGCTGCACGCGACTTGAACAGATCTTCAAGACTATCACTCCTCACATTACCATCAACCAGACATTCTCGAGCAATTATTATTTCGCCTTCGATTTCTGAAGGAAACTGTTCGCTTAATGCATCTCCATTGAGAATGTGGTAAGTCTTCATTCGCTTTCGATAGCGTTGCTCACTGATGCTTTGTTGACCTTTCTTATACTTTTCGTAATAAAAATATTGTTGGGCAGTGTCAGTTCTTCACCTTCAGGTGTGTGAAGCGTAACGAAAAATAACCCGATGTTTATCACCTTTCCTTCAATGAGATATTCTTTTCCTTCAAGAATGACAATGGAGTCGTTTAGTCTTACCGGGTGATTGAAAAATAGAATAATACTGGAAGTGATGTTAGAAAGCAGAGACCATTGAGCGAAAAACGCCACCCCAACAATAGTAAGTGCAGAACCAATGAATACAGCCAGGTCAGTTTGTTTTACACCCCAAATAAGTAAGACAATTATTATACAGATTGTGAGAAAAGTAAACTGCAGGAGTCGCTTAATTACTACACCCCTTGATTCTTGTATAAAACGCTCGTTGAGTGTTTTGTCAATGATCTTGAAGCATATTTTTTTAGCAATATAATAGAGTACTATTACAACAATAGTCTCTATGATCTTAATGTGATACAATTCTAAAACCTGCTCCATCAGTTTATTCTTTCTATAAAATCAAAGGTCACAAAATTAGTATGTGTTCGTTTGAGTTCCTAGAGCAGCATAGGTAGATAAGAAAAATTCATACTGTCAATTCTCAAAAATCTTAACCTTTTTGGAGGTAATTCTAAGAATGAGGAAGGAGGCGATCATTATAATACCGTAAATGATGCTATTGCCCCATTCTATAAATATTACACTACCTGTAAAAAATAGAGCAGAATAAGCCATAGCGATTGCGCTGAGCCAGCATACCCCTAGCAATAACAGTCTGCTACCATGCCAACCAGTTCTAAATGGTCTCCAATTACCATCAGGCTTAATTTTATCATAGAAAGCCTGAAGTACTCGCTGGTCGGTAGGTTTAGCAATAAAAGTGGTTATTATCCATGCTAGTGTAGTAAATCCGACAGTAAAAAAGAAGCCTCTAGGATCTTCACCAATACCTTTACCCCAGGCAGGGTCAAACTGTACGAATAGAAATTTAGATAGTCCGTAACCTATAAATGGGGCCACCGTGGCTACTATTTCACTCCAGGCATTTATGCGCCACCAATACCATCTCAAGATCATTACCAGGCCTAAACCTGCCCCACACTCTACGATAAACCCCCACACACCAGAAATTGTGGTGATCATGGTAGTGACAGCCAAAGCAATCAACATAATGAGCAGTGTACCAACTCTTGAAGCATTCACGAGTGCTTGGTTACTGGCGGTAGGTTTTATAAATCTTTTATAAAAGTCATTGATCAAGTAGCTCGTGCCCCAGTTTAACTGAGTAGAAATTGTGCTCATATATGCGGCAAAAAATGCGACCAGAAGAAGTCCCTTAAGTCCTGTGGGCAGGAAGTCTTTCATAGCCATGACATAGCCAAGCTTACTATCTTCAGCAGATAAATTTGGGTATAGAATCACCGCACACAGTGCTACAATGATCCATGGCCACGGTCTGATGCAATAATGTGCAATCTGGAAAAATAGGGTAGAGTAGATGGCATCTTTTTCTGACTTGGTACTCATCATACGCTGAGCGATATAGCCACCACCCCCAGGCTCGTTGCCGGGGTACCAGCTTGCCCACCACTGAAAACCTATGAAAGCTAGGAAACTACCAAGTCCCAGGGCCAGCATAGTGCCACTGCCTTCGTTACCAATCATTGGAAAGAAGTTCAGCGTTCCTGAAGGTAAATTTTCTTTCAAACTGCTTACCCCACCAATTTGGTCACTGTTAATCACAATTACTGCTAGTATAATACTACCTATCATGGCAATAACGAATTGAATGACATCTGTAAAAGCCACACCCAGTAAACCAGACATCGCTGAGTAAACAACTACCAGCAACATGGCCCCTGCGATATACCATATAAGTTCTGCCTCCGGGATATCAAAAAATACTTTAAGTAGCGACATGAGAGCCACATTTACCCAGCCAATGATTAATACGTTCATAAAAACTCCAAAATAGATGGCTCTAAAGCCTCTCAGAAATTTAGCAGCCGTACCGCTATATCTCATTTCTATGAACTCAATATCTGTAAGCACTTCAGCCCTACGCCAATATCTGGCAAAAAAGAATGTGGTGAGCATACCACCGGCAAGCATATTCCACCAGAGCCAGTTGCCCGCGATACCATTTTGAGCTACCAACTCTGTAACAGCTAATGGAGTATCTGCTGCAAACGTGGTGGCTACCATAGAAATACCCGCGATATACCAGGGTAGATTACGGCCTCCCAGAAAGAACTGTGAGATGTCTTTTCTGGCTTGTTTTCTGAATTTGAGACCAATCGCCAGGGAAAGAATAAAAAAAGAAGCGATGATCAGGTAGTCGAGTAGGGCTAATTCCATAGGTTAAAAAATTTGAGGCGTAAATTAATATTTATTTTACGAGGGGCAATATGAAACTTGAGTTCTTATGGTTATAGGTCGACACATCACCAATTGCAGACGGTGATTATTTTCAAGTTAATTGAAGGGAGGTAGTGATGGTTTTTGGGTTGAGTTAAGTTTATTAAAGAAAAAATGCCATCTCTTTCGAGATGGCATCGTTGAATATTTTAATTTCGATTATACCTGCGAAAGCAAGTATTTCAATTCTAAGAAGTTATTAAGCAGTAGCTCTACCTAATTGCTTCAACATTTTGGCGTGCTCCCACACCGCTTTAAAAAAATTAGGATGTGAATTATACGGCAATCCATATTCTTCTGCCGTTTCCTTCACGATTTTTGAGATTTTCTTGTAGTGTATGTGACACACATTTGGGAACAAATGGTGCTCAATTTGATAGTTTAAACCACCCACATACCAGGATAGAAGGCGACTCTTAGGGCTGTAATTAGCGGTTGTAAACAACTGATGTACCGCCCAGTCATTTTCCAAATTACCTGTTTCGTCAGGCTCTGGGTATTGTGTAGTAGGCATTACGTGTGCTGTTTGAAAAACACAGGCAAGAATCAACCCTGCTGTGTAGTGCATACTCACAAAGAATATTACAATCTGCCACCAGGCAAAAGGTAAAAGCATAATAGGGAGTACTAATAACACAACATAGTAGACCACTTTTGCCAGGATCATGCGCGCAAGTGTAATGTTAAAATTCTTCAGGTTTTTAGTAAGGCCCATTTTTTTATAACGATACAGTTGTCTGAAGTCTTTGGTAGTGATCCAAAGAAAAGTCATAAGACCATATAAAAACCAGGCATAGATATGCTGTATCTTATGCATCTTATAATGTTTTTGTTGGGGAGAAAGCCTCAAAATGATACCTGAATCGATATCCTCGTCCATACCGTGCACATTGGTGTAGGTGTGGTGAAGCACATTGTGTTGTATTTTCCAGTTTATGGCGCTACCTCCAAGAATATTGATAAGGTAACCCATATATTTATTCACTTTTGGGTTTTGCGAGTACGCACCATGGTTGGCATCATGCATGACAGAAAACCCGATACCGGCTT
Organism: Fulvivirga aurantia; assembly: GCF_009711475.1. Lineage (GTDB taxonomy): Bacteria > Bacteroidota > Bacteroidia > Cytophagales > Cyclobacteriaceae > Fulvivirga > Fulvivirga aurantia. Next base: position 13,551 of record NZ_SMMD01000920.1, on the reverse strand, counting down.
TACCAACACCCATAGCTATCCATAAACCAAGCACCAACCAAACATTTGAGATAACACCCGTCATCATCAACGCGTAGGGTACAGTATAAATACTGAGCATGGCAATTGTCTTCCAAACCATGCTGGCATTACCGTATTTGGTTGTATTAGAAGTTTCGAAATGATCTTTTACTCTAGCCCGAAGGGTTTTGATAAAATTGAGGTCCTTATTATGAGGAAATCTTATGCTTATGTTTTTCATTAATTCAAATTAATATGCACGATGGATTTATGCAACACCGCAAAGGTACTACTTTATCACAAGACCGAACGAGTGTTAGGTAGTAAATGTGCTTATTGAAAAGTAACCTATTGACAATTATCTATTTAGATAAGTTCATATCAAGAGACAAAACCACGGATTAATTTTTAAAATTTAGAGAGGCCCATTGAATGGTCTTTTTCTCTGAGTCAGTCCAGGTGAAAATAGCTTTATTTTTAGCTACAGTCATTTGAGGAAAACCGCTTCCTCGATTTTCAGAGGAGGTGGCAATGGTATATCTGGCTATAATTTCTCCGTCTGGGTTAATCCTAGCGGCCATAATTTCAGAGCCTTCCATCCAGCTTACAAGCGCTGATTGGTCATCAAGTAATTCCACATCGACCCGACCAATGGCAGTTTGCTGGTTGATAATTATTTCGGGGCCAAAAGTCTCTCCGCTATCTGTAGAAAATTTCATTTTTACTTTTCCTTCACCATCCTGTACAGTGAACCAGGCAACTGCTAACGCATTTTCTTTTGCACTCATTCGTGGGCCGTTTACTGGGCACCCTGCAATTTTCCATGCGTCATCATGAATTGTTTGGGGAGAACTCCATTTAGCATCAATCAATCTTGTAATGGAAATATCTCTAATCTCCTTAGAAGAGCGATCTCGATACGCCACCACCGGGCCATTATTAGTAATCACTGCTGTGGTTTGACAACAATCACATACCCTGTTATCGAGCTCCCACTCTTTGAGTTTCTCACCTGATGGAGTGATCACGGCAGCTCTAAGTGTCATAGCTCCAGATGAACCATGATGGGCGTGGTCTGTCTTTTTTTGAGAAACAGTGTTTCTACCATCAAGCCAGCTAACGAAGAAGTTATCATTATAAGGTGCTATACTGACAAAACCATGCTCGGCCTGCTTACCATCATCGTGTAAAATACGGGGTTCAACCCAAGTAGCTCCACTGTCAGTAGATTGTTTGAGCATGACATCATAACTATACGTGCCTTTGCTACTCTTTTGTAGGTAATGTGCGATGAAGTTTTTGCCAGTTTTTGTGGCTAGAATTGGGTAATCAGCCCAATTGATAAACCAATCTGTGCCCTTGGCTATTGTCTTTGGTTCAGTCCAATTATCTTGTGATAAGACAGAAAACTGAAGCTCATTAATTGAGTCATTTTGTTCTGTCCAGGAAAGGTATACATTGTCGTTAAAGTCTTTGAATAAGTAAGGGGCGACACCTTTGGTTATTTCTCCATGTTGGTTTACAGATGACTGGTCTGATTCATTCTTTTGATCGTTTGTGGCATGATCGCACGCTGACAGGCCAACAAGGACTGCCAAACTCAACAAGAGTTTTCTCATTTTATAATTTCTTTGATTTCCTCAATGCTTTCTTCACTATCCCATTCTCTCATACCTGTTTGGGTCCAGATAATTTCACCATTCTTGATAATCATGGTTGTCGGTAGTGCATTGATATTAAGTGATTCTAAGCCTGACGCTAAATGAACATAGTTGAGTTGCCATGGCTTCTGCTCTGCAAATTTGCTTATTTTGCTTTTAGGCTCACTGGATGCATAATAGAACGTGATCTTATCCTGATCTAATTTTGACTGCATATTTTCTAATGAGGGCATCTCTTTGATACAAGGTGCACACCACGTTGCCCAAAAGTTTATGAAAATGGTTTCTGAACGATTTATAGTAATATCGTTACCCTCCATGTCTTCCAGACGCAAATCAGCATGTACGTTATCATGATCAACGCTTTCTGTTTGCTCTCGTGTGGCGGTACCACAGCTAAAAAGAAAAAGAAATGCCAGGACAGAGAGATAGTTAGTCATAGTTGACTCAATATTGATCGCTACTCAGGGCACGTGAGCCTTTAATAAGTTTGTAGATACCAACGGCAAATGACAACCCACCTGTGAGATAAAATATACTATTAGCATTGCCTGTGTAGAATGGTAATAAACCAACCAGTAAGGCTACAAAAAGCCACATTATACCGTACCCCAACGTGCTGAGATTTTTATTTTTCTCAGCTTTGATTTCGTAGTGAGTTTTGGTTTGTGGCATGGATGTATACTTTTAACAATTCAATTTATTTCGAGCTCAAAGTCTCTTGTACCTTTCCACATCTCAACATTCTATCGCCAAAATATGGGTTTTTGATCTCCTCTTCACTACTTAACCAAAAAGCACCTTCATTGTCAAAGGCCATAGGGCAGTATTGCTTATAAACAGTTTTTCCTGTGTCTTTAGCTTTTACCATTTTATAAATGTGCTGCGATAAATCCTCAAAGTGAGTTCTTATTTTTTCCATCTCATCAGTTTGCGCAATCTGGTTAGCGTCTTTCATGAGACCACTCAAAAGCTGAGATTCACTGCTTCCTTCAACTACTTTGGTAATTTCTTTAGCAGCATTTTGTGCAAGTTCAGAGCTACTTTGAACCAGCGCATCTTTTAATGACAAGTAGGCGTCAAGTAAGTTTGATGCTTCGTCTTCATTAATACTTGCATACTGACTTGTCGCGTCTGAATCATCTGTCGTATGTGAATTATCATTATCCTCACGGGCGTGCTCCGTGTCATGGTGAGTTGCCTCGGCACTGTCATTATGTTTTTTACTGTCGCAAGCAGCAATTGAAAAAGCGAGAACTAGTATGATGTAGAAGTATTTCATATTAAGCTTCATGGGTTCGAATTATGTATTGTTGGTTTAAAGTTATGAGTATTGACTGATAGTACCCACATAATCCTACGTATACTGATTCCTTTAAACCTATTTTTTCTTTTTCATAAGTAAAATTACCCCACCGACTGCAGTTAGTATGAGACCAGTAATCGGGTGCCAGTAAAATGGGTTTTGTTCTTCGTGAGTTATTTCGATGGGTCCAAATTCCACCAGCGTATCTTTAGTTATTAAATCATATCCGGTAAACAATATCATGATGACACCCGCGACTAGTAATACGGCTCCTAAAGTTTTCATGGTTTTATGAATTATTGGTGATTACAAAATCTCTTTCAATAATAGAACCACTCACTCAAAACGTTTAAAAAGCTAATTTTCGACCATACAAAATCAATAATTTGTGGGGATTCTTACACAGTGTATGGTTTTAACTATCTGAGTCTAAGAGCATTTCCAATAACACTTACAGAGCTTAAACTCATTGCCAAAGCAGCCAGCATAGGACTCAATAGTAAGCCGAAAAGCGGGAATAACACACCTGCCGCTATTGGCACTCCTAACATGTTGTAAAAGAAGGCGAAGAATAGATTCTGCTTAATATTTTTCATTACATCCTCGCTTAGCTTTCTCGCTCTTACTATGCCATCGAGATTGCCTTTTACTAAAGTGAGGCTGGCACTTTCTATAGCGACATCGGTTCCCGTGCCCATAGCTATACCCACATCAGCCTGTGCGAGGGCAGGAGCATCATTTATTCCATCACCGGCCATTGCTACTTTTTTACCCTTATTTTGTAATGCTTTTACCTTGTCAAATTTTTCCTCCGGTAGCAAATCAGCTTCAAATCCATCTAAATGTAATTGATCGGCTACGGCTTTAGCAGTATTGGCATTGTCACCTGTAAGCATATGAACCTCCATACCCAATGCTTGCAACTCTTTAATTGCCTGAGCCGAGGTTTCTTTAATGGGATCAGAAACACTTGTATAACCCGCCAATTTTGAGTCTATAATAACAAACATGACAGTTTCCCCCTTGGACTGTCTCTGTTTAGCTGCATCCAATTGTTCCTTGCTTACATCAGCAGTATATTCATGCATCAACTTCTCGTTACCAATGGCGATTTCTTTTCCATCTACTCGCCCCTTTATACCCATACCTGTGATTGAGTTAAAATCAGTCACTTCTTTGGGTTCAAGACCTTTTTCTTGTGCTCCGGCTACAATGGCTTGTGCCAACGGGTGCTCGCTGCTTTTTTCTAATGATGCAGCGTATCTGAGAATATCATTTTCTGCAAAAGCATCTGCATACGATTCAACATTATTAAACTTAGGTTTGCCCTCTGTAATGGTGCCTGTTTTGTCAATCACCAGGGTGTCAATTTTTTCCATTTCCTCAATGGCCCGGGCATCTTTTACCAAAACACCTTGTTTGGCGCCCCGGCCTGTACCCACCATGATTGACATAGGCGTGGCTAGACCCAATGCACAAGGGCATGCCACAATAAGTACAGCTACAGCATTGGTAAATGCATAAGCTAAGGCAGGCTCTGGCCCCCAAATTGACCAGGCAGCGAATGAAATAATTGAAATGCTTACCACCGTAGGAACAAAATACCTGGAAATCTTATCAGCCAAGTTTTGGATAGGAGCTTTTGACCTGCTGGCCTGATTTACCATCTCAATAATTTGAGAAAGCAAGGTTTCTGAGCCTACTTTTTCGGCCTTCATTTCGAAAGAACCGGTGCCGTTAATGGTGCCACCAATTACTTTGTCATCCTCACCTTTTTCTATCGGTACAGGTTCTCCTGTAATCATCGATTCATCGATGGTGGCTTTACCTTTTGAAATGATGCCATCAACAGGTATTTTCTCTCCGGGTTTTATTTTCAAAATATCTCCCGAGAAAACCTGGTCTAGAGCAACTTTCTTTTCTTCACCATCTCTTATTACGGTAGCCTGTGCTGGCACCAAATTGAGCAACTCTTTGATAGCGCTATTGGTACGGCTTCTTGCCTTAAGCTCAAGAACTTGGCCTAATAGGATGAGTGTGAGAATTACTGCAGCCGCTTCGAAATAGAGGTGAACTGAGCCATTCGTTTTAAATTGAGGAGGAAACAGGTCAGGGGAAACGAGTCCGACAATACTAAATAAATAAGCAGCCCCTGCACCAATAGATATGAGGGTCCACATATTGGGAGATTTATTTATTACTGACTTATAGCCTCGTTTAAAAAATTCTCCACTGGTATAGAAAACTACAGGAGTGGCAAGTGCAAATTCCAACCAGCCAAGTACAGTTCTACTTGCAATAGCCTCAATTTTAAGCCCTAACATAGGACCCATGGCAATTATAAATAGTGGCAATGTTAAAACTACAGCAATCCAAAACTTCTTAAGCATAGCTTTATAAGCCTTTTTGTCGCCATCATCTTCTTTTTGCACAGTCATGGGCTCAAGATCCATTCCGCAGATAGTGCAACTGCCGGGCTCATCTTCAATTACCTCCGGGTGCATGGGGCAGGTGTACTTAGTTTCTCGCTGAGAACTTGAGCTGTCCTTTTCTAAATCCATTCCACAAACAGGACAATCTCCGGGCTGATCATACTTTTTATCGCCCTCACATAACATAGGGCAATAATATTGATCACCTTTCTTGTGATCTTTTTTGCCGACTTTTGGCAATGGATGTTGGTGTTCTAACTCAGTGCCAGCTGGATAAATGTCATACCTGCTATTTTGAAGCGCTTTTTTAAAAGTAGAAATGTCTACATGCTCATCCATGTGGATGATGGCTTCATTTTTAGATAAATCCACCGATACACTGGCAACCTTAGGTACCTTACTCAATGTTTCTTCAACATGAGCCTGACAGCCGTTGCAAGTCATTCCGCTGATTGTGTAGGTATGCTTCATTTTAAAAAAAGAATTTAGTGATTACGTATTGCTAAATTCTCCCATTGTTGAAAGTCCGGTTATAACAATTTTGGTTATTATCTATATAGTTTTGGTTTAAGGTATTTAAATGAGGAGAGAGTATAATGTAATTTAAGCCATTTTACAGGCCTCTTCACATTCTCTACAAGCAGTAGCGCATTTTTTGCAATGCTCATTGTCGTGTTTTTCGCATTCTTCAGCACATTTCCTGCAGATTGCCTCGCATACATCTATCAATTTTTCTACTTGATCAGATCCTCTTGATAGAAGTTGAGATGTAAGTCGACATATATCTGCGCAATCTCTATCGAGACGTATGCAATTAATCATATGGCTCACATCCTCTTCATCAAGGCAGGCATCAGAACAATGCTGACAGGCACTGGCACATTCATTTAATTTTAAGATAAGCTCTTTGTGGTTTTTCATGGTAAATAATTGTTGGTTTAGGTTGCTAGTATTCAATTCTTATTCCATAAGTAAAAGGCCCTTGAGAGCAACTTGCCGCGCTTTTGATAGTAATGAGCCGTTCAGTTGTGGGGGTTCAAATGCACAATATTGTGGAGTATTTTCTTAGTTCAACTGATCAAGCGGAGTGCGATTCCATTCCCCTGTTTTCTTGTAGTCAGTCATGCTCATGCCAAGGTTATCTTTAAACTGTTTAGCCAAATGATTGCTATTAGCATAATCTAAAAGAGCAGCTATTTCTGAGAAAGTATACTTTCCTTCCTGTATCAACTCTTTCACTTTCTCAAGCTTCAAGCGCTGAAAGAACTTTTCTATAGTAAGGTGTTCCTTTTTGCTAAACAGTTTACTAATAGAAGAGTAGTCTTTATTCATCTCTTTGGCAATCTGCACAGACAGCTTTTCATTTATTTTTAATGGCAATTGATTTACCAGCGACCTGAGATAGATTTTAACATATTCAATCATTTTAGCCTCTTCATCCTCAATAATTTCAAAACCTTCATTGGCTAGAGCATGAGAAATCATATTTAGATCAACTTCACTTTCTTCGATAATCGCCACACCTAAGTCAATGCTGTTTATACGAAACCCGAGACTTTCGATTTCTTCTTTGACCACTTTTATACAGCGATCACAGACCATATTTTTAATTAATATTTGGGTCATGAATTATCTATAATTTCCTTGTATGTTATTGCAATGCAGGTCATTTTTGCATTGTGAAAGCGCTTAAAAATCTCGTCATTGCCTGCATCATCCTGCATATATTAGGCAGCGCGCTTACTGTTCCTCTAATTTACGTAGATTTTGAACTACGCAGAGACTATATCTCCAAAGTACTCTGTATTAAAAAAGATGAACCTATAACTGTTTGCGGGGGACAGTGTTTTCTGGCTAAACAGCTCAACAAAGCAGAAAAGCAACATCAGGATGCTCAGAACAGCCCTCGTGTTGAACAAATCAGTTTCTTTTCAGAAGCAATAAAGCAACACAGTCACATAAGAAATTATGAGGTAGTTGACCTTGTTTTTGGTCATTATCTTGGTCATAACCAACCCAGAGGTTTTATCCACGAAATTTTTCATCCCCCACAGATTTAATTGATTTTTTTTAACAAGAGCAAGATTTTATGTCTTGAAATACCCTGTGGAATTCACTCAGGCACATTCCAGTGCTTCTGAGATAAACTTTATTCAATCAATTAAACAATTAAGATGAAACTATATAACTTATTAACCGCACTGATTATAGTGCTGGCTTATACTTCTTGTGACTCAGACGATCAGTCTGAAACTGAGGCAGTAGGTACATTACAATTAAAATTTGATCACTTTGTAGGTACACAAAAAATGGAGCTCAGTGAACCGGGCTCAATAGAATTCCAATATGAAACTGCAGATGGCGAGGCTTTTAATATTTCTAAGTTTGGTTATTATGTAAGTGAGATTATATTGGAAGGACCAACTGGCGAGTATTATGAAGATGAGCAGCTGGTAAGCGCCTTAGAGGTAAAAGGTTTTTACCATGTGCTGCAAGATGAGCCAAGCTCTCGCTTTATCACGCTGTCTGATGTGCCTGCCGGTAGATATAATCGAGTTACTTTTAAAATTGGTGTAAGTGAAAGCGCTGTGCAGGAAGGTGCTGCTGGCGGGGTATTAGACCCTGCAGAAGGGGCCTGGTTTTGGAATTGGAATGCAGGCTATATTGGTTTTGCTATTGAGGGTACGGCTCAAAACTCCGGACAGGAACTGGTAGAGGGAGATGGTTGGACGATTCCTGAAAAGTCTTTTGCGCTTCATATAGGAGGTTGGAAAGATATAGAAGTCGCAGAAGGAGAGAATCAGAAATTTGTGAACAATGTTAAGACAATTGCGCTGCAATTTGACAGTGACTTACGAGTAGAAAGTGCCCTTGACCCTAACGTACACATTGTGGTAGACCTGCTCAAGATGCTGGATGGTGCAAACATTAATTTTGCAAATAGTTACTCTATTCATGCCCCGAAGGCCGGGCAGCCATTAGCTGAAGTCTTGCCAGAGGTTTTTATAGTAGATCATACACACCAATAGTATGAATGCCATGCATGCAACACGCCTACCGATATGGTGGGTGTGTTGTCTATTATTACTAATGGTTGCTTGTGAGGAGGCTGACGAGGAAGCAAAATCAAACAATTATAAATTTGTCAAACCAAGGCATTTTCCTGCTCCAACCTACAACTTCGACAAAAACCCGATTACTAAAGAGGGTTTTGAACTGGGTAAAAAGCTGTTTTTTGACCCTTTATTGTCGAAAGACAATAGTGTCAGTTGCAACAGTTGCCATATCCAGTCGACAGCTTTTGCCGATGCGCAGCAACACCCACTAAGCATTGGGGTAGACAATCGGGTAGGTTTGAGAAATGCACCACCACTCACTAACCTGGCTTTTATGCCGGAGTTCTTTTGGGATGGAGGAGTTACTCATTTAGATTTTGTGCCAATAAATGCGATAGAAAGTCCTTTTGAAATGGATGAAAAATTAGCCTCCGTAGTGGAGAAACTAAATGCCAATGATGAATATCGGCAGCTCTTCCAAATGGCTTTTAGTGTGGATGAAATTACATCGCCACTCATGTTGAAAGCACTTTCGCAATTTATGCTCTTAATGGTTTCGGCCAATACCCCTTATGACGATTATATTCTGGGAGATGTAGAAGCCTTGTCTAAGGAGGAGGTTGAAGGATTGTCTCTGTTTAGGCAAAAATGTGGTGATTGTCATTCAGGCGAGTTGTTCACAGATTTTACCTATAGAAATAATGGGCTTAATACAGATTTCAAAGACCAGGGTAGAGCATTAATCACGGAGAGTGAGAATGATGTAGGTAAATTTCGAGTGCCTGGACTGAGGAATATAGCCAGAACCGCCCCATATATGCACAATGCGATGTTCACCAGCTTGGAGCAGGTGCTGGATCATTATGATAATAGTATACAGCATTCACCAACGCTTGATCCTACACTTGAAAAGGGTATTTCACTCACAGAAAACGAAAAATCAAAAATTATCACTTTTCTGAACACTCTGACAGATCATGATTTCAGGTCAGATCGGAGATTTATGAATCAACAATGATGAGAAAATTTATAATATTAATAATATGCCTCGCCAGCTCATCGCAGGCTTTTGCTTGTGATGTTTGCGGAGGCAAACTGGGAGGGCTTAACCTTGGTCTGGCGCCAAGTTTTAATGGCCATTTTATAGGATTCAAATACAGCCAGGCTCATTTTAACGCCTTTGTTGATTATGGAAGCCAATATCTTGAAAACGAATCATCCGATGATGTATATTACCGAATGGATTTGATTGGTAGGGTGACCATATCAAAGAGATGGCAACTCAATGTTATTTTGCCTTATTTATATAATGAAATGGATGGGAGCCATCAAAATGTGACGCTATCTGGCGTGGGTGATCCTATGTTTTTAGTTTATCACCAGGTATTAAACAAACAGAGTAATACCGGTTATATTGGCCATAATCTACTTTTTGGAGGGGGGCTAAAACTACCGCTCGGTGATTTTGAAAACTTAGATCAAGGTGAGATTATTAATCGCAATTTTCAGCTAGGATCTGGGAGCTTTGATTATTTGCTGACCTCAAACTATTCGATCAGTTACAAAAAACTTGGTCTCAATATAGAGGGAGCTTATAAGTATAATACAGGCAATAAAGATGATTACAGATTTGGTAATCAGGTTAATGCCAGTGGTAATATTTACTATACAATTAATGCTTCCGGCTTTTCTTTACTCCCATTTTTTGGGGGATATTTTGAGGCAGCCGGTAAGCATCAAGATAATGCGATTGAGGTTGCCAATACCGGAGGACAAGCCTGGTTTGCCTCTCTCGGGACTGAAGTTTATGCTGGTAATTTTACGCTAAGTACACAGTATCAAATTCCAATTTCACAAGATTACAATGTAGACCAATTTTCTTCGATAGAGGCCGGCTCTCGATACGCATTGAGTATTTTGTGGAATATCGGAGGATAGCCGCTTCAATATATAGGCTAAGTCATTGTGTTGCACAGTGACTTAGCTTTATTTATTATCTTCGTGAAAAGAGAGAAGTGTAGATGAAACTTTGGGACAGTAACCTCCGTTGTATAACCGATTTGAAGAAGAGAATTTCCATATTATTCACCTGCCTTTACCTGGTGTTATCTATCGGTGTAGCAAAAAGTACGCATACTTGTATGGGTGAAGTATTGGATGTTGCTTTTTTCTCAACACAAACTGCAGGATGTATGGGTATGACTGAGGAGGTCTCAATGCCATGCTGTAACGATTATCTTGAGTTTTTTCAGATAGAAGAAGACCATCAAAGAACAGATATTAAATCACTTTCTGACCTAGACTGGGTATTGATCCCTCAGTTGCAAACCATTGAGTTTGACTTACTATTTGTAAAAAACGATATACCTGAAGATTACCCACCAATTGATCCACCGCCACTGAATAAGGCACCAATCTACCAGATCAATTGTAATTACACTTTCTACGGATAAATTTTAGTTCCTAAGCAGTTTAACTCACGGCCAAGAGAGCCTGTGAGCTATTATTCTATTTTAAATTTTTAGAACTAAAAAATACCGAAATCACATGAAAACTTTATTAATAACATTATTTACACTATTCATATTTTCAGCATCCTTTGGCCAGAAACAAGTGGTTGAAGATAGTATTCCTGTTTCTGGTAACTGCGAGATGTGCAAAGCTCGTATCGAATCTGCTTTAGAAATAAAGGGTATAAAACTAGCCGAATGGAATATGGATTCACAAAAGCTATTTATAGCCTATCGTGAAGACAAAATTTCTGAAAAGGAAATCCATGATGCGATCGTAGCAACCGGCCATGATACAGATAAGAAAAAAGCCGAAGATGAAGTGTATGCTAAATTACCTTACTGTTGCCTGCATCGTGATGTAGACCCACATAGCGATAAGAAAAAGCATAAGTCAGACCACTAATGCTTAATAACATGAAGCTTAAACAACTATTATTTTTGCTTCTTTTCTCTACTACATCACTTTATGCTCAAGATAAAGTGCTTGGTGTAGTAATCGAAGAGGACGTGAATGGTAAAGAAGTGCCACTTCCCGGAGCCAATGTTTATTGGCTAGGTACCACACAGGGTGTAGTTACAGCTGGTAATGGCGTTTTTTTATTACCTAAAACTACAGAAACCAATCAGCTGGTTGTAAGCTATGTTGGTTATAAATCTGATACGCTTACTGTAGATGGCGATAGTAACCTGAAAGTTATTTTAGAACCAGATAGTGAGTTAGAAGAAGTAACGATTGAAGGCTGGAAGCCAAGCTCAGGAGTTGATTATCTCAAAGGCATAAATACCATTGAAATGTCGGAAGATGAGCTTTTTAAAGCGGCTTGCTGTAATCTTTCTGAGAGCTTTGAGACTAATCCTTCTGTAGATGTGTCTTTTACGGATGCTGTAACAGGTACCAAGCAAATACAAATGCTGGGTTTAGCAGGCTCTAACACCATGATAAGTGTTGAAAATATGCCTGGTATCAGAGGACTGGCTTCCAATTATGGCTTAAGCTACATACCTGGTACTTGGATCAATTCCATACAGGTGACAAAGGGTGTCGGCTCCGTGGTAAACGGACATGAGAGTATAGCAGGCCATATTAACGTGGAATTGAAGAAACCTCAGGATAGCGAAAAGCTATTTTTAAATGGATATGTTAACCAGTCAGGTAGATCTGAGCTAAATGTGGTGACTACACAAATGGTTGGTAAAAAGTGGGCTACAACCACATTGCTACATGGATCTGTAAGGCCATTTGAAAACGACATGAACGATGACGGCTTTCTTGATTTTCCCAGGAGCAACCAAGTCAATTTTGTAAATCGCTGGATTTATAAAGGCGATAAAGGTTGGATAGGACAGTTTGGAGTGAAAGCCATGACTGATAACAAACTCGGAGGAGAGGTAGCGTTTAATGAAGATCAGCCGCGTACTACAAATAATCCGTATGGAGTGAATATCGAAACCAATAGATATGAAGGGTTTGGTAAGTTAGGTTATGTATTTGAAGGTACGCCTTATAAAAGTTTTGGTTTTCAGTTTTCTGCTATCAAACATGAGCAGGACAGCTATTTTGGGCTAAATGATTACAACGCTGACCAAAATACGATATATGGTAATTTTATTTTTCAGTCGATTTTGGGTAATACCAGTCATAAGTTCAAAACAGGTATATCCTACATTTATGATAGCTACGATGAGCAGTTAAATACATTAGATTTTGATCGAGAAGAGCATGTCCCAGGTGTTTTTTATGAATACACCTACGATAACCTTGATGATCTTACTATTATAGCTGGTGTTCGTTTAGATTATAATTCTTTGTTCGGAGAAATCATCACTCCAAGGCTGCATGTAAGATACAATCCGTGGGATGCCACCACTATAAGATTATCTGGAGGACGTGGTACAAGAACAGCAAATATTATTGCTGAGAATACAAGTGTATTGGCGTCTTCCAGAAGTGTAAGGTTTGAGAATCAGCAAATTAACGATGCATATGGTTACGTACAGGACAAAGCATGGAATTTTGGTGCTAACCTGACACAGGACTTTAGGCTCAATTATAAAGAAGGTGTTTTAAATCTTGACTTTTACCATACCCGATTTGATGATCAGGTGATCTTAGATTTAGACAGAAATGCTCAAGAGGCTGTTTTTACAAGTATGTTGGGTGACTCTTACGCCAATAGTATTCAAGCTCAGGTCGATTATGAGTTGGTAAGAAATCTGGATATTAGGATGGCTTACCGCTGGCTTGATGTGCAGGTAGATTACACCAGTGGTCAGTTGCAGAAACCACTAGTACCTAAAAATAGAGCGTTTTTTAATGCCGAGTATAAAACTAAAAGTAACTGGGCTTTTGATTACACTCTACAGTGGACTGGTGAGCAACGTATACCCAATACGACCGAAAACCCTGAGCAGTATCAGGCAGAAAGCTTTTCTCCTGATTTTATTACGATGAATGCTCAAATTACTAAGTCATTTAATAAAGGTTGGGATGTATATGTAGGTGTTGAAAATGCCGCTAACTACACCCAGGATGATCCTATTTTAGCATCAGCTGAACCATTTAGTCCATATTTTGATAGTAGC
>NZ_SMMD01000283.1 GCF_009711475.1 Fulvivirga aurantia | reverse complement strand
CCTTTATGCAGAGGGTTATCATCTATTCGTTTTCAAGTGGTCTGTCGAATTAAATTAAGACGGCATTCAAAGTATCAAATACGCAGTGCATCATACAGATAAGAAACTCCCGCGAGCAGAGGATAATAGAAAGCACAACAGTTTCTTTGCGGCAGATAAGCGGCATATCTTGCAGAAACTTGGCAGATGGCTCAGTAAGGCCATGCGCTATATCGTTTGTTAGCCTCAGGCAATTCCGTTTATATTCAGGTCTTTGAATTTTTCACTTTTTAAGTCAAACAGAACTCCCCAGAAATAATCTCCACCATCGCAAAAGACAATCGGTTCTGTTTCCCAATTCTTATACCACTGTTCAAAAGAGTTTTTGTCAATATGGAAAGCGTTAATGTAGATGTATCGTTTTCCCTTTATGGTTACTCCGATATATTGATAGCCAAATTTTCTTAGTGATTTGATTTTCACTCCAGAATAGCAACACCCACTAGATTTTAAGCGAGTTAGTTTACGGAAATTTTGTTCTAATAGAACTACTTCAGTGTCAGTCACCATCCAGAAATCTGTGATATTATCAGGTGTTGATCGAGAACATTGATTTAGAAGCTCAGTTCCGGCCTCAGCATCTAACGCAGTTGCATAATCAGGTTTGAAAGTCTGGCTTAAAGACTCCAGACTTATGATCAAACAAATTATAGCTGTTATGGAAAATCTACTCATTGGCTATCAGAGGTTGAAGCTAACGCCTGTGTAGAAAACGAATGCCACACGAGGCTATAAAAAACTAAACCTAGCATTTTCTGCTAACTTTCTCAACGCACACAAGTCAAAAACTGCTCAATCCTTTCAAGTTTCTACTGCGTTCTGGCTGGTCGTCCAGCTATGGAATGCAAGCAGAAATGCGAGCAAGTCGCACAACCGGGAGCTACAAAGTGCTTTAGCATATGTTTTTCTACACCATATTAGCGGCTTTCTAATTCGGAGTTATATGTTCTTAAGAAGTTTTTAAATGTATCTATTTGGTGGTCATAAACGAAACCTAATTTATAGGTTCGGTTAATTGTCTTGAGAATAACGTTATTATCTTCTAGGGCGAGGTTCGTTACAGCATTTGTCTCGAAAATTTTTGGCTTACCGTCTACTGTTAAATAAAATTTGCCATTATCGAATTCAAAAGTCGCTTCAGATAATTTTATGGACCAATTAAATGTGACCAGAGAGATGATAATTACAAAAATTGGTATAGAGAAGATTATCCAGTCTTCTTCTAGATTTATTAGAGGCCTCGCATTCCATCCGACTGTCTTTCCGCCCTTAACTGCAACTGCAAAAAAGAGTAATACGAGTAAAACGACTATAGCCACCATTGTGATTTTCAAACTAAGTGAAGTCAAACGTGATGACCTTAAATTCTTTACAAATACTTGGATTCTCAATTTATCCATGAAGATTGATTGCCGCTAACAACTGCATCTGCATATAACACATAGTGCGCTATACTTACTATTAACGTGCACTAATATA
>NZ_SMMD01000200.1 GCF_009711475.1 Fulvivirga aurantia | reverse complement strand
CGCTATTTTTAAAGTTCAGCTTTGATGACCATTTTAGATGTTCTTGAGATTTAGAACTGTCGAGCTCCAGTAATTCTGACTCATAAAAACTTCTAGCCTTAACCTCCATTATACCTTTTTTAAATACTTGAAACATGGACTGTACCAACTTCTCTACGCTACTATTCACATCTTTTGTTGGACCAAAATTCCAGGCTGAATTATAAAAATGTGAATCTGGGTTAATTGATAAATAAAAAGCCAAGTATAAATATCCCATCAACGGATCAAGCACATGTTGCCACGGTCTTACTGCATTAGGGCTTCTTAATAATAGCTTTTTACCTTCTGATATTGACCTAATTATATCTGGAACAATACGATTATGAGACCAATCCCCTCCACCGATAACATTTCCCGATCTAGCTGTAGCTATAGATTTCCCATGTTGACTATAAGAAGAAGGGTTAAAAAAACTATGCCTGTAAGAATTTACTATAAGTTCCGCAGCTGCTTTACTCGCACTATATGGGTCATAACCTCCCAACGGAGCGTCTTCGTTAAAGGTTGAGCCTAATTCTTTATTTAAATAAACCTTATCAGTAGTAATCACCACCACTGTACACCTTTTATCAAGTCTTCTAACTGATTCAAGTAAGTTAACCGTTCCCATTGAATTAATTTCAAAGGTAGACACTGGATCTTCATATGATGGTAATACTAACGGCTGTGCTGCAAAATGAAAAATTATGTCTGGCTCAAAACCTAATATATCCGCTTCAAACTTTTTGATATCCAGTATGTCGCCAAATGTACTTGTGCAAAGCGAACTTCCATTTATAGAATGAAATATAGAATTAGTTTCAGGTGGCAAGGAATAGCCATGAACGGTAGCACCTAACCTATTTAATAATAAAAGAAACCAACCTCCTTTAAAGCCAGTATGTCCAGTTACATAAA
>NZ_SMMD01000009.1 GCF_009711475.1 Fulvivirga aurantia | reverse complement strand
AGTACCAATTATCTTTTTCGAATGTCATAGGAAAAATGTCATATTTTTCAGGGGACGCAGGTAAAAGGTAAATCCAGAAGTAATCTGGATTTTCGGAAGTTAGGCTTATAACCTCATCAAACTTATATGGCTTACCATTTTTGTAGTATTCTTGCTGCCCATTAATATACTTACTTGAAAGTCCAGAAACTCGCTTCTTTAGCTTTACTTTTTCC
>NZ_SMMD01000125.1 GCF_009711475.1 Fulvivirga aurantia | reverse complement strand
AAACTTATCTTTTGCTTTATCAATAGCATCGGCCTCATCGCCATACATCAGTCCCCAGTTGGTTCTGTCGATGTTAAATTTAGCCATAGCCATAATTTTTCCATCTTCCATTTTTACGCTTGCAGGGAAAGCAACGCTAAGTGTTTTTCCTCTCATTGTAAGGTTACCAGTTATTTTATGAGTAGGAGATTCTACCATAAACTCGTCAGCAGTGGCTGGAGTATATTCTGTTTCGTATTGCTCCTTAGCCTCAGGCTTGTCTTCCTCTGAGTAAGTCTTTACAGAAGTGATCACAAACTCACCAGTCGGAAAGCTATCTGCGTGAAAGAAATCTGCAGATTTTAAGTGCTTGACCAGGTCGCTTTGCATATCTGGCTTATCAGCAAGATCTTCATTCTTGATGTTAGCAATATCAAGCGTGATAGTTCCACCTACAATTTCACCATCTTTAGTAGATATCTGACCTTGTGCTATAGGAATAGAGCCATTATGCTTACCTGTTGGTTTGCTACCTATCCAGCTTATTTTACTGTCCTCCTTAGAGATGCTGTATTCTGATGACGCATTTACTTCTTCAACTTCTTTAGCTTCAGAAACTTCTGCATCA
>NZ_SMMD01000108.1 GCF_009711475.1 Fulvivirga aurantia | reverse complement strand
TTGCCAGAAAGCGTCTTTTTATCTTCATAGGCTTGGCCTACTATCTTTTTAGAAAGTTGATCACTGTAACTGTCTATGCCTTTATAATTGAGATTGTTCTCCATACTTATATTTTCTTTACAACTTTGCTACTTTAAAAGTAAAAAGTAAATGCCAGAAATCACCATTTCTAACTTATTTCAAAAGTCTTTAAAAACAAACGAGAAGGATAAGCCCATATTGAAGATTTTACACGAAAATTCTATCGATTGGATGCACGCATGTGGAGGAAAAGGAAGATGTACCACCTGCAAAATGATTGTGGAAGAAGGAATTAAGAATATTTCTTTAGAAAGCGACTTTGAAACAAAATTGAGAAAACTTGGTGCATTGAAATCTAACGAGAGGCTCGCATGCCAGTGTACGTTACAGGGAGATATAAGGGTTGCTGTTCCAGAAAAGAGTAAGCTTCCTCACATGCAATATTCAGACGATTAAAATCGAGACAAATTTCTGAGGCATCAGTATCAGTATATTTATTATTTTT
>NZ_SMMD01000726.1 GCF_009711475.1 Fulvivirga aurantia | reverse complement strand
CGCCTTTGATTTTAGCCTTAATTTTAGTCTCTAATTCTTCCATCAATTCAGGGTTGTCTTCCAATAGGTTTTTAACCGCATCACGTCCCTGGCCAAGTTTGTTTCCATCATAAGAAAACCATGAACCTGCTTTTTTCACGATCTCAAGTTCAACACCAAGGTCTAAAATTTCACCTACTTTAGAAATTCCTTTTCCGTACATGATATCAAACTCAACCATTTTAAAAGGAGGAGCGACCTTGTTTTTCACAACTTTTACTCTCGTTCTGTTACCGGTCACATCATTGGCACCTTCTTTAATAGCTCCAATTCTTCTTATGTCTAGCCTTACAGAAGCATAGAACTTCAAGGCATTACCACCAGTGGTGGTTTCAGGGTTGCCAAACATCACACCGATTTTTTCACGCAACTGGTTGATGAATATACAAGCACAGCCCGTTTTATTAATTGTACCAGTAAGTTTTCTCAAGGCCTGAGACATCAAACGAGCTTGAAGACCCATTTTGCTGTCTCCCATTTCACCTTCTAACTCACCCTTGGGCACAAGCGCTGCAACTGAGTCAATTACGATGATATCGATAGCACCTGATCTTATCAGGTGTTCTGCTATTTCTAGAGCCTGCTCACCACTGTCTGGTTGAGAGATTAAAAGGTTTTCTGTATCAATACCCAATTTCTCAGCATACACCCTGTCAAAAGCATGTTCTGCATCAATAAAAGCGGCTAAACCACCTTTCTTTTGAGCCTCGGCTATGCAGTGCATTGTAAGGGTGGTTTTACCTGAAGACTCCGGGCCGTAGACTTCAATCACACGACCTTTTGGTATACCTCCCACACCCAGTGCTATATCAAGACTAAGTGAACCGGTCGATATGGCTGGTACGTCTACTACTTTTTCATCACTCAACTTCATCACCGCACCCTTACCAAAAGTCTTCTCAAGTTTGTCTATGGTAAGTTTTAGTGCCTTTAATTTTTCGTCCTTTTCACTCATTTTTGATCAAATTTTATGGGTTTCCCAAAACCGTGAAGTTACTAACTAATGCCGATAAAAATTAACCTCATTACCAAAAAATGTTTGGCTAATCATTGACACCATTTATGAGCACTTCTTTATATTGCGCTACTAAATGAAATACGCAATTTTTTCCTTCCTTGTACTACTTTCCTGGCAGGTAAGTGGTCAATTAAATAATACTGCTTTTGAAAGAGCTACAGGCATTGATCCGCTTGATTCTGGTAAATTAGGCTTTGGTGTTAATACCTTTGGTTTTAATAAAAACAACGAATACTTCAATAAAATTGCCGATGGCTATACGCTTTTTGGCTATCAGGTAAACCCATATTTGTCTTACCAGCCTTTACCTAATGTACGATTTGATGTAGGTATTTTTCTGCAGAAAGATTTTGGTGCCAATGGCTATCAAAGTATTGAACCCACCTACAGGTTTAAATACATCAAGCATGACGTTCAGCTAATTTTTGGTACGCTAGAAGGAAGCATATCTCACAGATTGGTTGAGCCGCTTTATGATTTTGAGAAAGTGTTGATCGATCGTTTAGAAAATGGCATTCAGCTAAAGCTGGAAAAAGAAAAGCTATTTGCAGATCTCTGGGTAGACTGGCAAAAAATGATTTTTAAAGGAGACCCCGATCAGGAAGAAGTTACAGGAGGTTTGTCTTTGGATTATAAAATTTTAGACAATGAAAAGCTCGCGCTAAGCCTGCCGCTGCAATTTGTGGTCTATCATAAGGGAGGTCAGATCGATGATAACCCGAATCCATTACAAACGTACGTAAATACGGCAGTAGGTGCAGATTTAAAACTGAAATTGGACGGTCGATTAAAGGCATTACGATTTAGTAATTACTACCTCTTCTATCAGGATTTTTCCTCAGAAAGGTTACTGCCTTTTGAAAATGGGAGTGGCATTTATCTAAATACTACAGCAGAGACCGATTTTAACGTAGAGCTGATGTTAAGCTATTGGAAAGGACATGAATTTATTTCCATAATGGGGGGGCAACTATACCCTTCTGTTTCTAGTACTTTTAAAAATCCCAACCACACAGAGCAGGAGAGAGAGCTATTAATTATGAGATTTTTTCATGAGTTGAAGCTGGCAAAAAATCTTAGTTTAACTTCAAGATTTGAGCCTTTCTATGATTTAGGCAACAGCAAGTTTGAGTTTTCTCATGGTTTCTATCTCAATTACAATCTAGACTATACATTCAAAAAAGGAGTGTCTAAATGAGGATAGTGCTTCATTTTTTGCTGGTTATACTAGCAGCAGTGATTATTCATTATTTCAACCTCATCAGTTATGGTTTAGGTCAGGCAAAAGGACAGATGAGCATTATTTGGGAAGCTCAACCGATCGATGATTATTTGGCAAATGATAATGTCCCGGATTCGGTGAGGGTGAAGTTACTCTTCATCGAAGAGGTGAGAAAATATGCGGTAGACTCTCTAGGCCTCAATCAAAGTGATAATTATACTTCTATTTATGATCAGCAGGGTGAACCCGTGCTATGGGTGGTAACAGGCTGCAAACCTTATGCATTTGAAGCTAAGGAATGGCGGTTTCCTGTTTTAGGAAGTGTACCTTATAAAGGTTTTTTTGATAAAGAACTGGCCGCAAAGGAGCTGCTTAAAGTAGAAAAAGAAGGATTAGATGCTGGTATTAGAACAGTTGGAGGCTGGTCTACACTCGGTTGGTTTAATGATCCTATTTTAAGTAATATGCTTCAACGGAGCTATGGGGACCTGGCAAACCTGATCATTCATGAGCTTGTCCATGCTACGGTGTTTGTAAGAGACAGTGTAGAGTTTAACGAAAATCTGGCATCGTTTATAGGTGATCAAGGAGCATTGGCATTTATGAAAGATCGCTATGGAATTGACTCAGAAGAACTCAAAGAATACCAAGACGAGCAAAATGATGAACGTTTGTACATCGATCATATATTGCGCGGTGTAGACACATTGGAGGTGGTATATGCTTCGATGGGTGAAATGTCAGCTGGGCAGAAGAAACAAAAAAAAGAAGCGATAATTCAGCAGATCATGAACTCGACAGATACCCTCTCTTTGCATAATGGTGAGTTTCTCAAATTTATAAAAGGACAAGTGCCCAATAACACATACTTTATGTCGTTTTTGCGCTATCGATCAAAGCAGGTTATTTTAGATTCGATTTACCAAGATAATTTTAACCGACAGATAAGACCATTTGTTGGTTATATGAAAGAAAAGCATCCTTATCTCTGATCAACATAGGTAGGCAAAATGAAAAAACAGTTAATATACCTCTTTATAATTACGCTGCTATTCTCATTTGATAGCCCACCTAATGGTGCCTTTCGCCATATCAAACACCGCAGTTTCAAAAAAGGGGAATATATAAAATATAAAGCCCATTACGGTTTTGTAAATGCCGCTGAAGGAGAAATGATTATAAGTGATAAAACTCATATAATCAATGGACGCAGTTGCTATAAAATCGATGTCTACGGTCGATCTATAGGTATGTTTGACCTCTTTCTCAGAATTAGAGATAACTGGGGCAGTTATATAGATACTTCAGCAATATTTAGTCATAAGTTTTATCGCAAGATTGAAGAGGGTAAGTACAGAAAGCACGAGATCGTAGACTTTGACCAGCATAAACACCGGGCGTCTGTTGTAACCTACGATAATAAAAAGGAGACATGGAGGCCAGCAGAAAAATTTAAAGTGCCTAACAACGTGCAGGATATGGTAAGTGGTTACTACTACCTGCGTACATTAAATTTTGACACCTTGCAAGTAGGAGATATAATCAAAGTTGATGCTTTTTTTGATGATGAGATATACGATTTTAACATTCGTTATGTGGGCAAGGATGTGTTGAAAACAAAGCTTGGTAAAATCAATTCCTTGATCCTTTCGCCCATCATGCCAGAAAACAGCTTGTTTGATGGAGAGAACTCAATCAAAGTTTGGATTTCAGATGACCTGAATAAAGTACCGTTGAAGATCAAAGCCGAAATGTTCGTTGGGGCGGTAGAAATTGAGATCATGGAATATAGGCAAGGGCAGCGTTAAGTCTATGTTATTATTATGTTATAAACTTTTCATTAAACTAAATTCTCTCTACTTTTAATTTAATTTGCGAGCGTTTAGCAAAAAAAATTGACCATCAAATTTGAATAATTATGGGAAACAAGCAAGATATTAAAGTGCTTGTTGTAGACGATGAAGAAGCAATTCTGGAGTTACTTAAATACAACCTGGAAAAACAAGGCTATGAAGTAAAAACAGCCCTCGATGGTATAAAAGCCGTTGAAATTGCGAAAACCTTTCACCCGGAGCTTATCCTGCTTGATATAATGATGCCAAAGCAAGATGGAGTAGAAACTTGCAGGCAACTAAGAGAAATACCCGAACTGGCAGGCACGTTTATCATCTTTCTTACGGCTCGCTCAGAGGAGTACTCAGAAGTGGCCGCGTTTGATGTCGGAGCAGATGATTACATCACAAAACCGATCAAGCCACGTGCCCTTATGAGTCGCATAAGCGCACTCTTTAGACGAGACTCCAAAAAGAAAACAGTAACTAACCAAATTAATATAGGAGACCTGATCATCGATAGGTCTAGTTACACCATAAAAACAGATAAGAAAGAAATAAGCCTACCTAAAAAAGAATTTGAGTTGCTCTATTTCTTAGCTCAAAACCCAAACAAGGTCTTTGGTCGAGATGAGTTACTGCAAAACATCTGGGGATCTGATGTTTACGTACTTGCCCGTACAGTAGATGTGCACATCAGAAAAGTACGTGAGAAGATAGGAGAGGAGTATATCAAAACTGTTAAAGGCGTAGGTTATAAGTTTAGCCTAAACTAATTTATGGTATTTAGTTCGCGGATTATAGCATTGCTACTGGCAACTTGTATTGCTGTAGTTACAACTGCTTTTTTATCACTTTTTCCTGAGGTCACCAGCACTGCGCTCATCGTAGCCTTTCTCATTAGTTTTTCTTGTTCATACATATTAGGTTTTATAGCCTTAGAGTTTCTGATTTTTAGAGAGATTAATAAAATCTACGACCTTTTCGATAAGCTTCGTAAAAAGGAACTTAAGACTATAGAAAAGAATAAATCCAACCCGCTTAATCCTCTGAAGAAAATTAACGAGGAGATCTTCTCATATGCCACACTCAAGCAGAAGGAGATAGACGAGCTCAAAAAGCTAGAGGCCTTTAGAAAAGAGTTTATTGCCGATGTAAGCCATGAGCTCAAAACCCCAATATTTGCTGCCCAGGGCTTTGTGCATACCTTATTAGACGGAGCGGTTAAGGATAAGACCGTAAGGACTAAATTCTTGAAAAAAGCAGCCAAAAGCCTGGATGGACTCGATATCCTGGTGCAGGATTTATTGACACTTTCTCAAATAGAAACCGGGGATATTAAAATGCATTTTGAACATTTTGATATCAAATCGTTAACCGAAGAGGTTTTTGATCAGTTGGAGAATAAAGCGGAAAAGAAAGACATTAATTTGAGGTTTGAAAAAGGCACTCCTACCGAGGTAATGGTATATGGAGACTGGCAACGAATTAATCAGGTGATGACCAACCTGATAAGCAATGCCATTAAATATTCGAGCGAGGGCAGCAAGGTGACTGTTTCATTCAAAGTGCTCAAATCTCAGGTGTTAATTACTGTTGCTGACAATGGTGACGGTATTCCTAAAGAAGATATAGGAAGAATATTTGAGCGATTCTACCGGGTAGACAAAAGTCGATCTCGAGAGAAAGGGGGTACAGGTCTCGGTTTAGCTATTGTAAAACACATTATGGAAGGGCACAATTCAAGAGTGGATGTGAAAAGTAAGCTTGGTCATGGATCAGAGTTTAGCTTTAGACTTACTTCGGGAGAAGATGAGGCACATTTTGCTGAGTAAAGCTGTCTCAAATCAAAATCTACATTCCAATCAAAAAACTCATGGCTAAAATGGATACCTTTGCGGGCCCATGCCAAAATTGAAATTTAAAGATATTATAATTTGGGAAGGTGATGATTACATAGTAATCAATAAGCCACCTTTCATGTCGTCATTAGATGATCGCAATGATGAGGTTACGGTGCTTTCTTTAGCCAAAGAATACCTGCCTGATGCTCAGCTATGCCATCGATTAGATAAAGAGACATCTGGAGCACTAGTAGTTGCCAAAAATGCAGAGGCTTACAGGCATTTGTCAATGCAGTTTGAAAATCGGGAAGTAAGAAAAAAATACCTCGCGGTAGTTGATGGCATTCACGACTTTGAAGATCTGCGCTACGACCAGCCTATTTATAAATTGGCTAATGGCACGGTTAAAGTAGATAAGAGAGGTAAAGATGCTGTCACTTACTTTGATACTAAACAGGCCTACAAACAACATACGCTGGTATCGTGTAAGCCAATCACTGGTCGTATGCATCAGATAAGGATACACCTGGCTCATTTGAAAGCTTCGATTACCGGTGATTTACAGTATGGGGGAAGAAGGTTATTGCTTTCGAGTATAAAGAGAAATTATAATTTAAAGAAGGGAACAGAGGAACAGCCTTTATTAAAAAGACTCGCTTTGC
>NZ_SMMD01000829.1 GCF_009711475.1 Fulvivirga aurantia | reverse complement strand
TTTTTTTTTGAATTTGTATTTCTTATGTACTTAATTTTCTAAAATAGAAAGCCCACATTAAGCATGAAAAGGTTGTCTTCATCTGACTTTGTGTAGGTGGTTGTAAATACCATTTTACCCAATGGATGAAACCATAGACCTCCACCATAACCGGAATGCCATTTGGTAGAGCTTTCATTGTCTGCCCAAACCCTACCTTGATCGTAATGCACAGAAATACCTATGGCTAGAGGCATGTAATAAAATGGTATTCTGGCTAGTCTCGCTCTTATCTCATTGTTTTGATAGATTGTACTTCTTCCTGTAAAACGATCCCTCGCATAGCCTCGTACATTTCCTTGTCTACCTAAACCTGCGTTACCACCAATGGTGTTTCCCTGATAAAAAGCAAAATCTCCAGCGTTGCTACTACCACCTATCCGTGTAGCAAATGTGATAAGTGTAGGTTCCTTAATCGAGTAGTAAGCTCGTAGCTCACTGCTTGCGCGGCTTATTTTATTTTTATCATTATTCAAAAGCGACTGCCAGGTCAATTCGGTTTTCCACCAAACACCATTTTCGGGGTAGCTGGTGCTTTCCACCGATTTTACATCTGCAGTAAGTTTGGCGCCCAGGTAGTGGTTATCATCATATATATCTGAGCTAGGTGGTGTGATAGAACCCAAGAAGTTATCCTCTTCCCGCTCTACTTTCACAAACTGATAATGAGGTCCCAGCTTTAAAGAAGCATTTTCTCCTGCCTCAAAAGTGATTCCTGTGAAAAAGTTGATATCAGTAAACCTGGTTCGATAAAAATTATTTTCTTCCAGCGTTTCATCCAATGTAGTTTCATTACCAAAACCATAGAAATTTGTAAAGAAGTTTGGCGCCCTTACTGAAGCATCTATGTTAAGACCAAGGTCTCCTACTACATCCTTAAAATCCCCCTCATAGTCAAAATTCCAGGCATAAGTATTAGGAGCTACATTTACTGCAATTTTATGCATACTGGCATAAGGCTCTTTTCTAAACCCATGGGTCTTGATCAAAACACCTCCACCCAGATACACGCCATCGTCAACATTGTAACCAAAAAAGACTGTTGGGCCGAAGTAGTTGTATTTAAAGCTTTTGAAATCGTACTTATTCACATCTAAACTATTACTGAGGCTGAGCTTTGTTTCTTTTTTATTTTCAACTTCCGTGCCTTCGATGTTGTCATAGAAGATATTGTTTTTACACCAGCCCTTCACCTCAGAGGTGTCGCTAATATAATCTTCACCCATGCCTCCAATAATTCTTATTCGAGGTGCTTTATCGGCCTTACCTGATAGATAGATATAATCTTCATCACCTTTGGTGTAAATTCTTATTTCGTCTGTTTCATCAGTAAAAAACTCTCTTTCATATAATTTGAGATCCTTTTTCTCACCCTCGTCTGAGGCATCATGCACAGTAACAGTGGTAGATTTATCGGTAAATTTCACCTCTACATACTCATTGTTATCACTACCTACAATATCTACCTGTTTGGCTAACACCTTGTAATAGCGTCTGGCAAACTCATCCAGTTTGTCTCTTCTGGCTTTGAGTGTACTGGCAATATAATCGCCATCAAGCGCATATATATCTGTTGGTAGTATGCTCAATGCTTTATCTATCTCTTCATCGGTGAGTCTCTTTTGTAGATCATTGGCTATTTCAACCCATTGCTCTTGAGAGAGTGCGGTTAAAAATCTTCTATCTAGATACCTCGCATTATGATTAAGGCCTGCTACGTCTCTAATGTCATCGTCAAAGGTCTGAAACTTACGCATTGCCCATTTTCTGCTCACAATCCAAGGGATAAATCCATCAAACTTGAAGAATACGTTGTCTCGGTCTTCGGGTATTGGTCTATATATTTTGCCTTCTTCACCTTCCAGCTCAGCCCATCTAAACTGGCCGTCATGTCTGTCCCAGTCGTTGATCCATATATCAAATAACCTGGCTCTCAATAAATTTTCCTGATCAACGCGACTTTCGTTGTCCTCATTAAGCTCTTCCATGACAGATTCTGTACTCACTGCATTTTCTGTATAGCCAAAATCTTCGTAGTCAGACCAATCTTCGTCCGCGTCTTGCTCGATCATGGCGAGCACACCTCCAAAATCTTCGCGATATTTACCCAAAACAGGTGTATCTGGTATATAAACCATTTTTGGATTGGTGTGGTAAATACCAGCAGCATCACCTAATGACGGTAGAATAAAGGCCCCGAAAGGATGGGAGGCAGATATCTGATCCTGCACGATGTCATCTGCAAAGGAATATTGTAATGGCAATGGTAATGTTGGTGAAGGATCTTTCTGAATAGATCGCAATGAGTATAACTTACCATTTTTGGCCTTTAATTTTAAAGAATAAGTCTGTTGCCCTCCCCCTTTGTCTAAAATTTCAAGGCCACCTTTTTCAGTTTCAAAGTCTAAAACCGGCACTTTTATTGGGGTAAGCCATGTATCTCGGTAGTGGTCTCCTAATAAAAATCTCTTGAAGTTGCCGGCCGTGTATAACTCACCCGGTACCACTACCACTGAGTCGGCTTGTTTTGATTCTACATCCTGCTTTACGTCATCGTTAAGTGAATAGGGTTTTGGCGTCACTCTGCAGGCAGAAAACGCTATGAGTAAAATGAAACACTGAAATATGACGCTATTTGCTTTTAACATGGGTTTATTTATGATGCGTTTGTGTAAATAAAAATTATAATGAAGGCCAGCACTGTAAGTGTGAGACCTGTCATAAAAATATTATATGAAATGGTGAGTAACCGGTACTTCTCCTTCAGCACTTCACCAAGATTATAAATGTCTAAGGACATACTATCATAGAGCCTTTCCTGATCCTCCTTAAGCTCATTGAGGTAGTTTACAAACTGCTTTCTCGGTATACCAAGGAAGTTTCCAAAATAGAGTAAGCTGATCTTGTTTTTATCTACCTTATCGTAGTCGATTTCTTTTGAGGTCACTTTTGGCCTGGCCGACATTACGGCAAATACCACTGAGGCCAATGCACCCACTAGTAAGATGAGAATAGGCACTGTAAAGCGCATATTCTCAACAATATAGCTTTTAGAAAGTGAGAGACTGGCACCAGATAGGGTCACAATTACCGAAATCATAATTGTGTTGATACTGATCATCATATTCGCCTTACCATCTGCTATTGCACTTAAATTGATATGGGTGCGGTAGTTAGCCCTATACAGTGTATCGATACCTCGCCCCAAATCTTTACCGGTTTGTGTTCTGGTTGTGACTTTTCGAGCCTTTACAATATTCTTACGTTGTTTTTTTATGTTTTTAACTCTACGCTTACCATACTCTTCTTTGGCGGCTTGAGTGATAAACTGATTGTCAATTAAAAATTGATACTGCTTTTTTTCCCAATCGAGTTCAGAATAGGACTCATCAAGGTAATTTTCCAACTCAACACGAAGAAGCTCGCCCTTTCTGAAAAACCTTTTTCTACCCAGGTGAGCCATGTCAGCATCATTTAGGATCTCTTCTACCAGATCTTTTGGCTCATGCCCTCTGATAGTACTTTTTATTAGTCGCTCAACTTCATCAATCCCTTCCTTATCATAACTTTTGCCTTCTAAAAACTCCTTGGCATATTTAATACTCTCAGCCTCGTGCCCATTATATTTTTTAATATAACCGGTATCGTGAAACCAGGCTGCCAGCTGCAACACTTCCATGTCTTTATCAGCCAACTCACTAATCTCACCCAGTTCTTGCGAAATCTCGGCTACTTCGTTGGTGTGTGAGAGGTTATGGTACAATAAGTTATCAGGTAGTTGTTCTTTGAAGAGTTCTGTAACATACTCCTTTGCCTCAGTGATAATTTTGTTATCGTTTTTTGACATATGGTTAGGTTATGATTAGGTATTACAACAACGATTTCTTGAGTATGTTAGCTTTTGTTTTAATTCTCATAGCCGGACGGCTATCTATTATATACGGACAGCCCACTACAAATGACTATTTAAGAAAAAACATGCCACATCTCTAAAAACGCAGTAATCAATGATTGAACAGCGATTTATTGTAAAATAAGAAAAATGTGTGTAGAATAAATTCTACATCATGAATTTTGAAGCAGTATAAAAAGCTCTCGACCTGCTCTCGGCTTTATCGAATTGTAACAGGTTTCAAATTTCACAACGTTGAGGTAGGGAGTAAACAGAGGCAGGTATTCTTCTTTGTTTCCTCCATAAGGGGGATGATTATCAAATAAAGGCTCATTAAATAATACTCCCATCAGGTGACCATTGGGTTTGAGCAATTCTTTTACTTTTTGTACGTATGCCTGCCTTTCTTTAGGATGCAGTGCGCAAAAAAAGGTTTGTTCAACAATTAAATCATATTGATCTTCCAGGTCAAAAAAGTTTTTCTGAAGCAATTGGTCCTCTGGAAAATCAGGTACTTGCTGCTGAAAGTTGTCAAGTGGCCTTTTTGAGACATCGGCCAGGTATACATTTTTAAAACCCTGTCTCCATAAATAGATTGCCTCGTAGGCGTTTCCACATCCGGGTATGAGTATTTTAATTGATTTATCTGTAAGCCCGTCAAAATACGTCTTCAACGGAGTAGTGATATCTCCGGCATCCCATTGAATTTGTCCGGTTTCGTAGCGATTAGTCCAATATGTTTCATCGTGTATCATATTCTTACCAGCCTTACGTTAGTATCACCGACAAATGAAGCATATTTCATTGACAAATCTCAAATAAAGAATAATTTTACGGCAAACTACACAAAGAAAACCAACTTATGACCGAGAACAACTCCGAGAAACCTCAAGTGTCTGAACCTAAAAAAAGTAATAAAAAGACCACCATACTACTCATCATCTTTGCGGTGATTATCGTAGTACAGGGAGTAAAAATTTACCTTGACCACCAAGAAAGCGTGGAACGAGAAAATCAGTTGGCATCTACCGAAGATGAGTTAGCCACCACGCTCCAGCGTCTTAATGACATTAGCGAAGAACTATCTGAAAAGATTAGAGCAATAGACTCTCTGGGAGGAGATATAACTGAGCTCCAGGAAGCGAAAGATGAGATCGAGCGTGAGCTAGCCAGAAGTCAAAAAGCCAGTAGAAGCACAATCGCAGCGCTTAAAGACAAAGTTGATGGCTATGAAATATTGCTTAAAGCCAAAGACAAGGAGATTGATAAACTGAAAGAACTCAACACTGCCTTACTTACAGAGAATACTACACTTAAAACGGAAAAAAACGTGCTGTTTGACTCGCTAAACGAACTTAATACTTCTAAAGACGAGCTAGCATCTAAAGTAGCTTTGGCATCTCAACTGAAAGCTGAAAACATACAGATTCTAGCCGTGAACCGTAGAGGAAAAGAACGTGAAAGCCCGTTTAAAAGCAGACACGCAGAAAAGCTTAAGGTAACTTTTAACATCGCTGAAAACGATGTGGCCCCTATCGAAGGCAAAAATATCATTGTAAGAATTGTAGATAGCAACGGGCAAATCATATTTGATGTATCGCGAGGGTCCGGCACTTTTATGATCGATGGTAAAGAAGAGTTTTATACTGCCAGCAAAGAGATCTTGTTTGATAACACCAAACAGCAACTCACTTTTGAGTATGAAAAAGGCTCTGAATATGAGGAAGGTCTTTACACGCTGGAAGTCTATACTGATGATTACAAAATGGGAAGCCAGCAATTTGAGGTGAAGTAAGCCGGAGAGGGTATATTATTTCACTCGCTCTCAAAGCTTAGTGAACACAGAACATTTAATGCAATTAAGAGTGACTTATAAATTAGGTCACTCTTTCTTTTTTAGACTTAAGATCAATATTAATCCTACAAGCTCTTGCTCATCTAACAATTGAACATTTATAGCCTCTCTTATATTTTTCAAAGTATTCGCTTAAAGGATAGGTTTACAGCACCACAATTCAATACCACTTCTTCATGAGGTTTTATCATGCACACGCTCAACTGTGTCTTAAAAGCTTCCTTCATCCTTGAGATATGACAAAAAAAAGAAGCCAACCCTCTTTTGGGTCGGCTTCTTTCAAAATATACTAGATAGTTGGCCTAGTAAAGGTATTCTAATGCAGTAACATCATTGCTACCAAACTCACCGTCTTCGCTAGAGCTAAAGCAAGCAAGCATGATAGAGTTAGGATCTACGCCAGTAGGAGTACCAGGGATGTGGATTGCACCTACACCACCGTCACCTTCGTTTCCACCAGAACCACAAGAGTAAGATCTGTCGAAGTAGTCAGTGTGACGAAGACCTACTGAGTGACCAATCTCGTGAGTAATTACGTGCTCAACAACGTTAGTGTCGTAGCTGCTAGTACCAGAGTTGATTTTCACCCACTTGTAAGGAGCTCCACCACTTGGGAAACCAGCAGAACCACCTCCGCCACCACTTACTCTGTATACTACCATATCTTTAGACTGATAGTTTGTACCGAAAGTAAGGTTGAAGTTAAGACCGATGTTAAGTCTGTTATAGTTATTAACAGCCCACTGCAAAGCAGTTTGTGTTTTAGAATCAAGACCATTGCTATTGTTAGCAGTGTAACCAATGATATCAATAGTGTAGTTAGAAGAACTTACAAGGTTGTTAGTTCTGTACTGCTCTCCCATAGGTCCGTTATGAGACTCGCTGTCCAACATTTTTCTAAAGTTGTCTTGTGAGATGAAAATATCACCCTCTAACATAAATCCTGATTCAACTCCACCGTCAAGTGAGTTTCCTTCAACTGCCTCGATATCACTTACGTCAAATCCAAGCTCAGTAAACTGGCTCATTACCTCATCAGTAAGCGCTAACTTATCTTCTTTAGGTTGTACATTTTCTTCCTGCGTACAAGCAGTAAATGTGGTTGCCGCGAATGCTGTCGCAGCAAAAAACATTGCAGAAATTTTCAATTTCTTCATCTTTTAAAATGGTTTAGGTTTACAGATTATTTTAACATTGACGAAGGTAGACGAAGTTTCTTAGCAAAAAGAACCAAAACAGACCTAAAACTTACATGGATGATCATAACGTTAAAGTAAATCTGTAAATGAGGCGCTTAATAGAATAACACAGAATAAACGAACTATATAAATTAATTTTTCATGTAATCTAAGTTACCTAAATGTTAATTAGTAGAATTTTTGATTGAATAATGAGAAAAACACAACATATAATTTTAGTTCTTACTTTGGCTTTGATTTTTATCAATCTTGGTAAAGCACAATCCCAAAACTTAAACGGCTGGAAAAAATTTATAAAAAAAGAAAAAAATTACACCACAAAATCAGAGCTAAATCAACGCTATTATTTACTCAAATTTTCTGATAA
The DNA here is from genome assembly GCF_009711475.1 of Fulvivirga aurantia. Taxonomy (GTDB): domain Bacteria; phylum Bacteroidota; class Bacteroidia; order Cytophagales; family Cyclobacteriaceae; genus Fulvivirga; species Fulvivirga aurantia. Next base: position 2,590 of record NZ_SMMD01000829.1, on the reverse strand, counting down.
AAACACCAGGCAAAATCTAGTTGATGAGGGGCTAAAAATCATAAGACAGCTCGACCGGAACTATGCCATTGTTGCAATTCAAAATGCAAACCAAAGAATAGTAGAATTACACGAAAAATGGCCAGCCAATGACCTGTGGAAAATGAACGCTACTGCAGAGCAACTAAATCCTGATTCACACCAAAGTTTTCATATAGTAAGTGATGAACCATCGGCCCTGGAGAAACTTTTGTCAGACCATAACTTATCATATACCCAACAGGGAAGAAGTGCTTTTACAGTATCAACCAATAAAAAATGGCTCCTGGAAAATTTATTAGCTGTGAGTCACATTACATATATAGGTGTTGAAAGCCAAGAGCCCACCACAGAGAGCCGTGTGATTGATATGAATTTAAATGTGAATACTGTCAATCGTGTTCACAACGATTTCCCTTCACTTAACGGAACAGGTATCACTTTATCTATTCAGGAACAAAAATATGATGCTGATGACATCGATATTATTGGCCGTAACCTCCCCTCACCCCTCTCTTCAGAAAATATCGACAACCATGCCACAGAAATGGCCACCATTGCTGCCGGGGCCGGAAATAGTTTTGTAACAGGCAGAGGTGTAGCGCTTGGCACCACACTCACATCTTCAGACTTTGCCGATGTGCTCCCCGATGCTCCCTCAGATTATAGCAACCTAAATGTGACCACACAGAACCATTCTTATGGCACCAGCATAGAAAACTTCTATGGCACACTGGCCAGAGCTTTTGATGAAAGCACTGAAAACAACACCACATTATTACATGTCATATCATCAGGAAATCAAGGGCTACAGGTAGATACTGTTGGCACCTATAAAAATGTAACGGGTTATGCTAACCTTACAGGAAATTTTAAAATGTCGAAAAATACACTGGTAATAGGCTCTGTAGACACAGTGGGTAGACCTATTAATTTCGCATCTAAAGGACCCGCTTTTGATGGACGCGTAAAACCAGAACTTGTCGCCTACAGCACAGCTGGCTCATCAAATTCAGCCGCAATGACTTCGGGAATTGCTGTATTATTACAACAACAGCATCTTGAACAATACGGTACTATGCCGGAGTCGGCACTCATCAAGGCTTTACTAATTAATAGTGCTGATGACGTACATAACCCGGCTGTTGACTTTTACACAGGCTATGGAAATATTGACGCCTATCGTACACTTCAGAATTTAAAAGAAGGTAATTTTTTATCAGGCGAAATAAGTCAAGGTGAATCCCCTATCTACAACATAAGTGTGCCAGCTAATGCTGAAAACCTTAAAGTCACAGTCGTTTGGAACGACCCAGCAGCCATGGTGAATAGTAATTTAGCGCTGGTAAATGACATCGACATGCAGCTTAGTCAGGGTGGAGATAACTGGTTACCCTGGGTGCTTGACACCGCCCCGGATGCAAATGCATTAGACAAACCTGCTACAAGAGGTGAAGACCACCTTAACAATGTAGAGCAGATTACTGTAGCCAACCCGACTGCAGGTGATTATACAATAACATTAAATGGCTTTGACATCCCGCAAGGACCGCAGCGTTTTTATATCGCCTACCAGTACGATATGAAAGACACTTTCAGCTGGACTTTTCCTACTTCAAGCGATAATATGCCATACGATGGTGAAACTGATGGATATTTTAGATGGAATAGTACATTCGAGACCAGTCAAGGTCAGTTATTATACAGTATTGATAATGGCAGTAACTGGACGGTGATTGATGACAATGTAGACCTTTCAAAAGGTCATTACCGATGGTCGCCACCGGAGATAAACAGTGTGGCCCGAGCCAAATTGGTGATAAATGGTACGGATTATCTCACCGAGTCATTCACGATTTCTAGGCCAGTGCGCCTAGGTGTTGGTTTTAATTGCCAGGACTCCACACGCTTGCAGTGGCCGACAGTTGAAGGAGCCAGTAGTTATAAAATTTTAACATTAGGCGATAAATACCTGCAGGAAGTTACCACAACTTCTGATACAGCGCTGGTTATATACAATTCGCAGTTTTCGTCAAGGTATTTTACCATGCAGCCGTTAGATGACGCAGACTCTGCTTTGATTAAAAGCTATACCATTGATTACAATCTTCAAGGCGTAGAGTGCTACCTCGTGTCATTTTTCCCGGATATCTCCGAAGACCAGAAGCTTTTTCTTAACCTGCAACTCGGTACGAATTACGGTGTAGATGAAGTTATTATTGAAAGAAAAGTAGGTGATGCTTACGAGGTAGTTTCCTCAGTAAAGCCTGAAACGAGCACCATTAGAATTGAAGACAGCAGTCCGATACAAGGCTTAAACAGACATAGAGCCATCGTAAAATTTGGCAATGGCGAGCAATTAGTAAGTGAAGAGTCACTCATCTATTTCCTCACAGACGAAGCTTTTCTTGTTTTTCCAAACCCTGTCAGTCAGGGAGAAGAGCTGCGAGTCTTTACAAAGCTGTTTGAAGCTGGCACTGAAGTGACTTTCTCATTATATAACCGCACGGGCCAGCGTGTGAGGCAGCAAACCCTCATTTCTGATAGAGAATTTATTACGTTGGAGGGCTTA
>NZ_SMMD01000163.1 GCF_009711475.1 Fulvivirga aurantia | reverse complement strand
GATCTACACCATATGCACCGAGCTCAGAAAGTTGGTCATTCATTACAAAAGTAAACTTGGCCATCATTGGTGATAGGGTGAGTGAAACTGCCTTATTTGGTTTGTAGGTAAAACCTATGTAGGGAGATAAATAACCAGGCGCCATAAAAGTAGATATCAAACTATCCGTACCATCTTCAGCTCCTTCGTACTCATAGCCTTTGTCAAACTGAGTTCTAAAATCTAACCCAGCAGATAATTGCCATTTCTTAGCCAAAAATCTACCATATTTTGACGTGACGATTAAAACATCATTGTTTTTACGAGTATCCTGATCACCCTGTCTGATTAAACCGTAGCCTGCTTGTAGATTATTCTCCCATGAGTGTTTATCTGTTGACTTGTTGGCATACAGGTTGGCCTCCATGCCATACGACAGTGAGTTCTGACCGCCCCCGGCCCAGTTGCTTACACCTACTTGTTGCAAGAAGAGGCCTGTGTTTCCACCGATGGTCCAGATGCTATCTTTATCTTGTGTACTTTGATCCTGGCTACTTTGAGCAAAAGCCGCAGCATTTACAAATAAAAGGGTGAATGTAAGTATTGATAATAAGTTGATGTGTTTCATTGGTTTATATTCTTATTTAAGTGTTCTGCTCATCAGACAAACTAAAATTGAAGTGCTGATAAGGCACAACAAATCCTGAGTTCTATCTTTTGAATTGAACTATTTGATTAAATAACTGATAAAAACTATGAAACAGTGTAAGCTACAGATTGTTTAGCTTAACTTCTTCAAGGGCT